>JANOHS010000430.1:0-1911 GCA_031406655.1 Micrococcales bacterium | reverse complement strand
CCCTTCTCCACCGACGGCACCTGGAACCAGGTCCTGACCATGCTGCAGGCAGCGAGTGCGTCGCCAGGAGTTGGACCCGCTAGGGGACTTTGGGTACGCGACCCGCCACCCGTCTCAGACGAGCTTTACGGACCTCCGTCGGGTCAGCCAGGCGTGTAGGCCCACGCGCAGTCGTCCTGTACCACTGGCCTTGACCCCGTTCCGTGGACACCTCGTAAGAGAGGATGTTCATCATGGGACGTACACGTCGGGGGTTCACTCCTGAGTACAAAGACGAAGCCGTGAAGCTGGTGATCAACACTGGTCGCACGGTCGCCGTGGTGGCCCGGGAGCTCGGTATCCAGGAGTCGACGTTGGGCCGGTGGGTCCATGACTTCCGGGACAGGGCCGCGGCTGGCGAGGTCGGCCAGGGTGGCCTGAGTGAGACCGAGCGTGCCGAGCTGCTGCGGCTGCGCAGGGAGAACTCGGATTTGAAGCTTGACCGGGCGTTTCTAAAAAAAGCGTCGCTCTTCTTCGCCCAGGAAGCCTCGGATACGAACGGCAAGCGTTCGAGCTGATGCTGGTGGAGAAGAGCAACTTCACCGTGACCCGCATGGTCCGGCTCCTGGGGGTGTCCCGGTCAGGGTTCTACGCCTGGCTGGTCCGGGTTCCGTCCCAGCGTGCCATCCGGGCTGAGCGGATCGAGGCGAAGGTGGCGTGGTTCCACGGCGACTCCGACGAGGTGTCCGGCTCACCGAAGATCCTGGCCGACCTTCGCGGCGACGGGGAGGTCATCTCACGCAAGACCGTCGCCAAGACGATGCGCAAGCTGGGTCTGGTCGGTGTCTGTCCGAAGCGGTGGAAGACGACCACGCTCATCGACCACGCTGACGCCTACCCCGTGGACGCGGCGAAACGGGACTGGGACAAGGGCGAGCTGAATCGTGTTTGGGTGGGCGACATCACCTACCTGCGGACCTGGGAGGGGTGGCTGTACCTGGCCACGGTCATCGACGCCCACTCGCGTCGGGTCATCGGTTGGGCCATCGACGAGCACATGCGCGCTGACCTGGTCCAGGACGCCCTGGTCATGGCGATCACGCTGCGCGGGGACCTGCCTGAGAAGGTCGTGTTCCACTCTGACCGGGGCACTCAGTACGCCTCCGCCCAGATCACCGCGTTCGCCACGGCCAACGGGCTGACCCGGTCTATGGGATACACCGGCATTTGCTGGGACAACGCCATGGCCGAATCGTTCTTCGCGACGTTGAAGACCGAGTTCTACTACCGGCGGGTTTGGCCGGCCAAGAAGCGGGCCCGGGTCGAGGTCGGCAAGTGGATCGAGGACCGGTACAACCGGCGTCGCCGGCACGCGTCACTTGGTCAGATCAGCCCCGTGGACTTCGAACTGCAATACTCACGCCAGATCGCGGACTCTCAAAAAGCCGCATAACCCGTGTCCACGAAACGGGGGCATGGCCAGCTGGCATAGCGGCCCGACGCTGGTGTTCGCTGGTGTAGAGCCGCTTGAACGCCCAGCCGTCAGCCAGGGTGCGGTGGAAACGTTCGATCTTGCCGTTCGTCTGCGGCCGGTAGGGGCGGGTGTGTTTAGGGGTCACTCCGAGCTCGGCGCAGGTGTCACGCCACATGCGGCTGCGGTAGGCCGAGCCGTTATCGGATAGGACCGCGTAGTCAGGGCGTCGTGGCAACACCCCGAGTTTTCGAGGTGTTCAGAGATGGGTCGTCCCCAGCCGTTGAGGTCGGTACAGAGGCAGTTCTGGTTGTTGATCGCTCAGGGCGGGACGACAGCAGCGGCGTGTGATGCGCTGGATGTGTCAGAGCGGGCAGGGAGCATGTGGTTCCGTGATGCTGGCGGCATGCCACCACTTTCTTTGTCCCCGCCGAGCGGCCGGTTCCTGAGCCTGGGCGAGC
>JANOHS010000345.1:0-3332 GCA_031406655.1 Micrococcales bacterium | reverse complement strand
CAAACCCGGCACCTACCGGTGCGAGTTCTACTCGATGTACACCAACACCGTGATGGTCACGCCCTACCGCGGGGCCGGGCGCCCGCAGGGTGTCTACGCGATGGAACGCACGATGGATGCGATTGCGGACTACCTGGGTCTGGACCGCACCGACGTCCGCAGCGCCAACTTCATCCAGGTGCAGGACATGCCCTATGACCATGGCCTGCTCTTCCAGGACGGCCGACCGCTGATCTACGACTCCGGCGACTTCCCGGCCAGCCTGGCCAAGCTCAAGGCCCTGGTGGGCTGGGACGACTTCGCGGCCTACCGGGCGCAGGCCGAGGCGCAGGGTCGCAGGGTCGGGCTCGGGATCGGTTGCTACGTCGAGGGCACCGGCGTCGGTCCCTATGAGGGCGGCCACATCCAGATCGAGACCAGCGGCCGGGTCAACGTCTCGACCGGCCTGACCAGCCAGGGCCAGGGGCACCAGACGGTGTTCGCCCAGATCGTCGCCGACGAGCTGGGCGTGCCGATCGACGATGTCTTCGTCACGACGGGCGACACGCGCCGGTTCGCCTACGCCGTGGGCACATTCGCCTCGCGCGCGGCGGTGATGAGCGGCAACGCGATCGCCCTGGCCGCCCGAAGCGTCAGGGAGAAGGCGCTTCGGATAGCCGGCGAGGCGCTGGAGGTGGACCCGGGTGACCTGGAGATCGTCGACGGCATCGTGCGGGTCAAGGGCGACTCCGAGTCGGCGATCGCGTTGGCGACGGTGGCCGTGCTGTCCAACCCACTTCGCTATGCCTTCGACGAGTCCGCAAAGGCGGCAACGCAGTTCGCCGGTGGTGGTAACACGGATCTCTCCAAGCCGCCGGTTGCCGAGGGTGAGGAGCCCGGGCTCGAGGGGAAGGACTACTACTCCCCGCCCCGGGCGACCTTCGCCAACGGCATGCACGCCGCGATCGTCGAGACCGACCCGGAGACAGCCGAGATCAAGATCCTGCGCTACTGCGTGATCCACGACTGCGGCCGGATGATCAACCCCATGATCGTCCAGGGCCAGGTGCATGGTGGTGTTGCCCAGGGAGTGGGCGGGGCGTTGTACGAGCGGATGGTCTACGACGACGCGGGCCAGCTGCTCAATGCCTCGTTCATGGACTTCCTGATGCCCTATGCCTCGGAGGTGCCACACATCGAGACCGACCATCTCGAGACGCCGAGCCCGCTGAACCCGTTGGGGATCAAGGGTGCTGGCGAAGCCGGGACCATCCCCGTGTCGGCCGTGATCGCCAGCGCGATCGAGGACGCAGAGGGCTTCCCGATCACCTCGATGCCGATCAGCCCTGACCAGCTGTGGGTCCTGCGCCGACAGCACGCCGAGGGGCTGATCCCCGGACTGCGCCGTGGCTCCCGGTCCGCGGCGACGACCTCCCCGACCCCGACCACCTCGACCACCTGAGCGCAAGGAAGCTGATGAAGATCTCCGGCACAGCAGTACTCAACGCCCCGGTCGACCAGGTCTGGGCCGCGTTCAACGACCCCTCCGTCCTGGCCCGCACCATCCCGGGGTGTCAGGAGCTGCGCGTGGTCGGGCCCGACGCGTACAGGATGACCGTGACGGCCGGCGTGGCATCGATCAAGGGCACGTATGAGGGGGACGTCTCCCTGACCGAGCAGAACCCCCCGGGCTTCTTCGTCCTCAAGGCCGCTGGTGCCGGTGCGCCCGGAACGGTCGGCGCGGACGTCAGGATCAGCCTGCTGGGTTCAGCGACAGGTGGCACCGACCTGACCTACGACGCCGATGCGGTCGTGGGTGGCG
Organism: Micrococcales bacterium; assembly: GCA_031406655.1. Classification (GTDB taxonomy): domain Bacteria; phylum Actinomycetota; class Actinomycetes; order Actinomycetales; family Dermatophilaceae; genus UBA4719. The sequence goes on along the minus strand of JANOHS010000345.1, from coordinate 1,531 downwards.
TGATTGGTGGCGTCGGCCAGCGGATGCTCACGGGTGTGGCCAAGAAGATGGCCGGTCAGTTCTTCGCCGCGGTCGACGCCGACATCGCCGGCCTGCGTGCCCCCGGTGCGATGCGCGAGGCGGCTCCCGTGCCCGCCGGGGCGCTGGGAGCGCCGACCACGTATGCCGGGCCGGCCGCGGCCGGACGCCCGGCGGCCTTCGAGGGCAAGGACTTCCTGTACGGCGCCCTGGTCGGTGCCGCCATCGCGCTCGTCGGTGTGGCCGTCGGCCGCGCCACCCGGAGGCGATGACATGCGTGCCTTCACGGCCGCTGCCGTCCAGATCGCCCCGGTGGCAGGACCGCTGAGCCCGGCTGCGGTTTTGGCCAACGTCGAGAAGTGCGTTGACTGGCTGACCCGCTGCGTCGAGGCGACCGGAGCCGAGCTGGTGGTCCTGCCGGAGTCGGCGACGACCGGCTTCACCCCCGGCTGCTCGCCCGAGCAGCTCTGGGACCTGGTGTCCGAGCTGCCGGGGCCGGTTGTCGCGCCGATCCAGGCAGCGGCAGCGGCGCTCGCCGTCCACGTCTGCGTGGGCACCTACGAACGCGGACAGGAACGCGGGGTCGTCTACAACTCCAGCGCCCTCATCGGCCCCGACGGCTCGATGCTGGGCGTCTACCGGAAGACGCATCCGTTCTGCACCGAGATGCGCTCCCGCGGCGGCTGGGTCACCCCCGGCGACGAGGTCTGCGTGGTCGACACCGACCTGGGCAGGATCGGCATGATCATCTGCTTCGACGGCGACTACCCCGAGCTCACCCGGATCCAGGCCGTCCGGGGGGCGCAGGTCATCTGCCGCCCGTCCGCCCTGCTGCGAAGCGCCGACATCTGGGAGCTGACCTCGCGAGCTCGCGCCTACGACAACCACGTCTACGTCATCGGCGCCAACGCGACCGGCGTGGACCCCGCGGGCGTGCTGTACTTCGGCAACTCCCACATCGTCACGCCGATCGCGCACATCGCGGCCAGGGCCGCGACCCACGAGGGCTGGATCAGCGCCCGGCTCGACCCTGACGAGGCACTCGCGTCGCTCACACCGGGCTCCTCCGTGGGCCAGGGTTTCGACCACCTCGCCGACCGCAACCTCGACCTGATCAGGCGTTACCGCGAGGACCTGGAGCGCCCGGCCGCCTCGTCGTTCCCCCACGTGAACCTCGGATGACACCCGTGACGCGGGCTCCCCGTCGCATCCGGATCGGCATCGACACAGGTGGCACGTTCACTGACGCCGTGGCCTTCGACCAGGACTCCGGAGCGCTGGTCACCACCAAGACGCCGTCCACGCCGGCCAACCCCGCGGACGGCTTCATCAACGGCATGCACAAGGTCCTGGATCTGCTGGGGGCGACCGGGTCCGACGTCACCGCTGTCTGCCACGGCACCACCGTGGCGACCAACCGGCTGCTCGAGGGCAAGGTCGAGGAGCTCGGCTTCATCACGACCGAGGGCTATGAGTTCATCCTGGAGATCGCCCGGCAGGCGGTTCCTGACGG
>JANOHS010000303.1:0-5227 GCA_031406655.1 Micrococcales bacterium | reverse complement strand
GTCACCTGCTCGGGGCTCGGCCCGATGACGCGATCCAGGGCGAGCAGGACGGGGCGTCGGAGGGGGTCTCGGGCATCACGTGGGTCATCGACCCGATCGACGGCACGGTGAACTACCTCTACGAGATCCCGTCCTACTGCGTGTCGGTAGCCGCCGTCATCGGGGACGCGGCATCGAGCGGGCAGTGGCAGCCGGTCGCCGGCGCAGTCTGCAACCCGCTCACCGCCGAGATCTTCCACGCCCGGCGAGGTGGTGGCGCCCGTCTCCTGGTGGCCGAGCAGGACCGCGCGATCCAGGTCAACACCGTCGACGTGCTCCTCCAGTCCCTGGTGGCAACCGGTTTCGGCTACCTGCCCGAGGTGCGCGCCCGGCAGGGCGAGGTGGTCGCGGCCCTCCTGCCCGGGATCCGCGACATCCGGCGGGCCGGCAGCGCCGCACTGGACCTCTGCGCGGTCGCTCGCGGCTCGGTGGACGCGTACTACGAGTCCGGGCTCAACCCGTGGGACCTCGCCGCCGGCTGGCTCATCGCCGCAGAGGCGGGGGCACTGGTCACCGGGCTGGACGGCGCGGGGCCGGGCCAGGCCGCGGTGGTGGCTGCCGGGCCCGGCGTACATGCGCTGCTGGTGTCCAGGCTCGAGTCCCTGGCACCGCTTCGCTGACCGTTGATCGCAAGGCTGTGGCGCTGGTCACGACCTCGCCTGCACACGGACACAGGCGGGGCCGACACGCGCCAGCGACCGCGAAGGTGACGTGGGCGCCCATATAGGGCACAATCCCCGCGGGCGAGGGCACAAAAACGATGGGCCCGGCGTTGACCCCGCAGCCACCCACGACGCAGACCCTGCCCACGACCCCAAGGAGGGCGACACCAGACATGGCGACTGACTATGACGCGCCACGCAAGACCGACGATGACCACGCCGAGGACTCCATCGAGGAGCTGAAGTCGCGCCGCGTCGACAAGAGCTCGTCGAGCGTGGACGTCGACGAGACCGAGCAGGCCGAGGGATTCGAGCTGCCCGGAGCCGACCTGTCCGGTGAAGAGCTGTCGGTACGTGTGGTTCCTCGGCAAGCGGACGAGTTCACCTGCTCGCGCTGTTTTCTGGTGCACCACCGTAGCCAGCTGGCCAAGGAAGTCGGCGGTCTCCCGGTCTGCCGCGAGTGCGCTGCCTGAGCCGGGGGATCCACGACGTGGGCGACGACGCAGTGTGTCCTCGTGGCTGAGACCTCGCGGGTTCAGGTGCTGATCTCGCGCCTGGACCCCGGCTTGCCCGTGCCCTGCTACGCGCATCCGGGCGACGCAGGCGCGGACCTGCATGCCCGCGAGGACGTGCGACTGCTGCCAGGGCAGCGAGCGCTGGTTCCGACCGGGCTCGCCATCGCCCTGCCCGCAGGGTATGCCGGCTTCGTGCACCCGCGTTCGGGCCTGGCGACCAGACACGGCGTCACGGTGGTGAACGCGCCCGGCACGATCGACGCGGGCTACCGCGGCGAGATCCTGGTCAACCTGCTCAACACCGACACCCAAGAGACCGTCACGATCGCCAGGGGCGACCGGATCGCACAGCTCGTGGTCCAACGGGTCAGCGAGGCCACGTTCGTCGAGGTGGAGTCGCTTCCGGGCAGCCATCGGGGGGACACTGGGCATGGAGCCAGTGGAGGGTTCGGCCCGCCACTCTCCATGACGACGACAGCGAAGGACTGACGACACGTGGGCATCTTCCGCCGTGAGAGCAACAGAACCAGCGCCGCGAACGACCCGGCGATGGCGACGACCGAGCCTGATGGCGCGGTTGGCCCGGATGTGACGAGGAAGGCCAACGACAGCGACGAGCCTCACGGGCCGTTCGACCGAACCGAGGTCGACGGTCTTGAGGGCCGCCTCGACCTGGGCGCACTGTGGATGACCGGGATCGCCGGCATGGAGCTTCGTCTCGAGGTGGAGCAGGAGTCCCAGAGCGTGGTCGGTGTCACCGCGGTGCTGGGTGAGTCAGCCGTCCAGCTCCAGGCGTTCGCTGCCCCGCGTAGCGATGGGATCTGGGACGACATCCGCACCGAGATCGCAGCCAGCATCACGAGCCAGGGTGGCACGGCGGACGAGACGTCGGGGCCGTTCGGCACCGAGCTGCTGGCCCGGATGCCTGGGCAGGGCCCCGATGGCCGCACCGTGTTCTCTCCGGCACGCTTTGTCGGTATCGATGGTCCCCGGTGGTTCCTGCGCGCCGTGCTGAGCGGCCGCGCCGCCATCGACGAGGACGCCGCCTCCGCACTTCTGGACGTGGTCAGGTCGACCGTCGTCATCCGCGGCGACGAGGCCATGGCTCCTCGCGAGCTGCTGACCCTGAAGCTCCCGGACCAGCCGGACCCGGCGGCGCAGGACGCGGCTGACGAGGAGCTCGTCACCGCACCTCCGTCGATGGCCGACCTCAAGCCATTCGAACGTGGTCCCGAGATCACTGAGATTCATTAGGTGGTGCGACAACCCATGACGACTGACCAGGACCGGACCGCCAAGACCAAGCAAGGGCCGCTCTCACGTCTCACCTCGCGCCTGGCCACGACCGAGTCGGAGCTGGAGGACCGTGAGCTGCAGGAGGACACCTGGCGCCTGGGCGCAACTCCGATCGCCGACCTCGTGGACCGCTCCAAGGCATCGGTCTGCGGGGCCGTCCGTAGCGTGACCCTGCGCCCACGCGTCAACGTTCCCGCCCTGGTGGTCGAGCTCTATGACGGAAGCAAGACCTTGAACCTCATCTGGCTGGGCCGCCGGCGTATCGCGGGCATCGTTCCGGGGACCTTCCTGACGGCGCACGGACGGGTGACCTTCAAGCACGGCATACCCACGATCTTCAATCCGTCCTACGAGATCAAACCGGTCCGTGGCCACTAGCGACGACATCGTGACCGACTCACCTGCCGAGGCCGCGGCACACACCGTCGAGTCCCTTATCCGCGAACGACTTTCGGCCGCCATGGGTGGCGCACGGGGCTCGTTCGAGGCGGCGCTGCCGACAGTGGCATTCGTCGTGGCCTGGACCTGGCGGCACGACGTCAAGATCGCGGTGATCGCCTCGGGCGCCATCGTCGCGATCCTGTTGGTGGTTCGGCTGGCGACGCGTCAGACGCCTCGCTACGTCCTTTCGGCCATCTTCGCCACCGCCATCGCCGCGTTCTTCGCCCTGCGCAGCGGTCGTCCCGAGGCGGCATTCCTGCCCGGCATCCTGACCAGCGCGGCGTATGGCGCCGCGGCGCTCGTGTCCGTGGTGGTTCGCTGGCCGCTGGTGGGGTTCATCGTCGCGGCTGGTGACCCGAGGTTGGCTGAGGACCCCACAGCCTGGCGACGGGACCGCGGTCTAGTCACGGTCTGCCAGCGCCTCACCCTGGTGCTCGTTGCGCTGTACGCCGTGCGGGTGGTCGTGATGTTCCCCCTGTACCTCGCGGGGCAGGTCACGCTCCTGGGAGTCTCCAAGATCGCCCTGGGATGGCCGGCCTACCTGTGCGCGCTGGCGGTCATGGGCATGATGCTGGTGCGGGGCAAGACACCGCTCACCGGGCCGGCGTCGCCGCAGTCACTGCGGTAGCTCAGGGCCCCTTGCGGTAGCTCAGGGCTGCGGTGTCTCGGGCAGTGCCCTGGTCACACCTCGTCGCGGGGCTCCCGTTCGCCCGGGCTGAGCAGTGCCTCCAGGGCATCCTCGATCGCCGGTGTTGCCAGGAACAGCAGCTCGTCGTGCGGCTCGAGCGAGTCATCGCGACTGGGCGCAATGGGGTGGTCCTCGCGGATGATCCCCACCAGGACGCAGTCGGCGGGCCAGGGAACATCACCCACCCTCTTGCCGGCGTACGGGCTGTCGACCGGAAGCGTGAGCTCGGCCATCGTGGAGCTGCCCTGTCCGAAGGTGAAGATTCGCACCAGGTCGCCGACGCTCACGGCTTCCTCGACCAGCGCCGTCATCAGTCGCGGGGTCGACACGGCCACATCCACCCCCCAGGCCTCGTCGAAGAGCCACTCGTTCTTGGGGTTGTTCACCCGGGCAACGGTGCGCGGCACACCGAACTCGGTCTTGGCCAGCAGCGACACGACCAGGTTGGCCTTGTCGTCCCCTGTCGCGGCCACGACCACGTCGCAGTCGGCGAGGTTCGCCTCGTGCAGGGCGCTGATCTCGCAGGCGTCAGCCAGCAGCCACGACGCGTGGGGGACCCTGCTGGCCTGGACGTCGTCGGCGTCCTTGTCGATCAGCAGCACCTGGTGTCGGTTGTGCAGGAGCTCGCGGGCGATCGAACGACCCACACTTCCTGCTCCGGCAATGACTACGCGCATCGGGGCGTACGTCCTTTCGTGCGATGGTCTTTCGGGGTGGCGGTCAGTGGACCGGCGGTGTCTGGTCGAGCGTCTGCTCGACGGTGCTCAATGCGCTCGAGGTCGTGACGACGTGGACCAGGTCGCCATCCTGGTAGACCGTCTGCGCGGTTGGCAGGATGCCCTCGCCCAGTCGGGTCACGTAGGCCACGCGGGCACCCGAGGTCGACTCGACCTCGCTGATCCGGCGGCCGATCCAGGCCGGGTTCATCGGCACGTCGGCGATGACCACATGGCCGCTCGGGTCGGTGTGTTCGGGCACGGAGCCCTGGGGCAGCAGCCGGCGGAGCATCTGATCCGCGGTCCAGCGCACGGTGCCCACCGTCGGGATGCCGAGGCGCTGGTAGATCTCAGCGCGGCCGGGGTCGTAGATCCGGGCCACCACGTGCTCGACGCCGTACGTCTCACGGGCAACCCGGGCAGCGAGGATGTTGGAGTTGTCGCCGTTGCTCACGGCAGCAAAGGCGTAGGCGTTGTCGATGCCGGCCTCATGCAGGGTGTCCCTGTCGAATCCGAGGCCGGTGACCGTCCTGCCTTCGAAACTGCTCCCGAGCCGGCGAAAGGCCGCGGTGTTGGAGTCGATGACGGCCACGTCGTGGCCCTGGCTCTCGAGACTGAGCGCCAGTGTCGACCCGACCCGGCCACAACCCATGATGACGAAGTGCACGCAGCGACGCTACACCGCGTCGAAGCCTGCTCGCGCGCGAACCTACGGACCACTCTGGTTGCGCGTGTGTGCTTGCCCGCCGCCTAGAGTGTTCGGCGTGTCGACATCAGGCAGGATCATCAAGCGACTCCTCGTCGGCAGGGCCATGCGCAGCGACCGGCTCGGCGAGACACTGCTACCCAAGCGGATCGCGCTCCCGGTGT
>JANOHS010000427.1:0-5435 GCA_031406655.1 Micrococcales bacterium | reverse complement strand
GTTTTGGGTCGAATATTGCGCTTTCACCCGCGTCTTGCGGCGCTGCCCGGCTTGGCGACGACTGCGGCGCAAGTGTCCGCACCCGTCAGATGGGGGTCAGTAGGCGCCTGAGCTGCGCAGGACGGCGCGACCGGTGCGTGTCGGCGGCGCTCGAAAACTGAACAGTTTCGGCGGTGAAAAGTGAGCACTCAACGATTGGAGTGTGATCACTTTGGAGGACTGGGCGTTGATCAGGAGGCTGGCGGCGGAGGGTGTGCCGAAGGCACGTATCGCTGATCGGTTGGGGATCTCGCGGACGACGGTAATCAAGGCGGTGAAGTCGGATGCGCCGCCGAGGTATGTGCGGTCACCGGGGCCGACGTCGTTCACGGTGTTCGAGCCGGCGGTGCGGGCGCTGTTGGAGGACGTTCCGGACATGCCCGCGACGGTGCTGGCCGAGCGGGTCGGGTGGGAGGGGTCGATCCGGTGGTTCAGCGACAACGTCAAGCGGCTGCGTCCCGAGCACAGGCCGATCGATCCGGCCGACCGGCTGATCTGGGCGCCTGGTGACGCTGCGCAGTGCGACTTGTGGTTCCCGCCGCGCAAGATCCCCCTCGAGGACGGCACGAGCAGACTGCTGCCGGTGTTGGTGATCACCGCCGCGCATTCACGGTTCGTGACCGGTCGGATGATCCCGACACGGAAGACCGAGGACCTGCTGTTGGGCTCCTGGGAGCTGATCCAGCAACTTGGGCGGGTCCCACGTCGGTTGATCTGGGACAACGAGCCCGGCATCGGTCGCGGTCAACGCCGTGCCGAGGGCGTGGCGGCCTTCATGGGGACCTTGGCGACCAGACTGGTGTTGTTGCCGCCGAGGGACCCCGAGTCCAAGGGGCTGGTGGAGCGACGCAACGGCTGGTTCGAAACCTCGTTCATGCCCGGTCGGACCTTCGCTTCACCGGAGGACTTCAACGACCAGTTCACCGCATGGCTCACGCGGGCGAACGCACGGGTGGTCCGCACGACCAAGGCGGCACCGGTCGAGCTGATCGAGGCCGATCGGGCCGCGATGCTGGCGCTGCCACCGATCCCGTTGCATCTGGGCTGGCGCAACAAGATCCGGTTGGGCCGCGACTACTACGTCCGCCTCGACACCAACGACTACTCCGTCGACCCCAACCTGATCGGACGGATGGTCGACGTGGCCGCAGACCTCGAACGCGTCCGGATCCGAGTGGAGGGTCGCCTGTTCGTCGAGCACCAACGTGTCTGGGCACGAGGAATGACGATGACCGACCCTGCGCATGTCGAGGCAGCCGCTCGGCTACGCAAGCAGTTCCAACAACCCCGCACTGTCGCTGCCGCGGGTGAGGATCTCGTCAGGGACCTGAGCGACTACGACCGAGCATTCGGACTGCGCGATCAAGGACTCAGCGATCAGGGATTCAGCGACCAGGAGGGGATCAGCTGATGGCCACCATGAAGAGCACGACAACGAGCGCTGGGACAAGCACCGAGTCGGTCAGGCAGATCACTTACCTCGCTGCTGCGTTGAAGGCACCGCGGATCACCGAGGCTGCCGCCCGGCTGGCGGATCAAGCCCGTGACGCGGGGTGGACCCATGAGGACTATCTCGCTGCGGTCCTGGAACGCGAAGTCAGCGCCCGTAACGCCTCTGGCGCCCAGCTGCGCATCCGCGCTGCTGGATTCCCCGGAGTCAAGACGCTGGAGGACTTCGACTTCGATGCTCAACCAGCAGTTCGCCAACAACTCGGGGCGCTGGCATCAGGCGGGTTCCTGACCGAGGCCCGCAACGTCGTCCTGCTCGGCCCGCCCGGGACCGGGAAGACCCACCTGGCCACCGCACTGGGAGTCGCCGCCGCCCGACACGGACACCGCGTGCTGTTCGCAACCGCGACCGACTGGGTCACCCGCCTCACCGACGCCCACCGAACCGGCCGGCTCCCGAACGAGCTGGCCCGGCTACGGCGCTACGGGCTGATCATCGTCGACGAGGTCGGCTACCTCCCGATCGAGCAAGACGCCGCGAACCTGTTCTTCCAACTCGTCTCATCCCGCTACGAACACGCCTCGCTGATCCTCACCTCGAACCTGCCGTTCTCTGGCTGGGGCGGTGTGTTCGGCGACCAGGCCGTCGCCGCCGCGATGATCGACCGCATCGTCCACCACGCCGACGTACTCACCCTCAAAGGCGCCAGCTACAGGCTCCGCGGACGCGGGATCGACAGCCTTCCCAGCATCCGCACCACCACCGGCCAAACGGAGTCCTAGACTCCCAACAACCGCTCACAATTCAAGCGCCGGAAACGACCAGTCTTGAAGCGCCGTCGACACGGGTTGGTTGCCTTCTTGTCGGGTAGTCCGGACCCGCCGATACTGACGTGACTGGGATGCGCTGGCCGGTCTCGGTGATCTCCGCCTCTGCCACCACACGACGGACCCGTTCGGCCATTCACGCCAGATCATCACGCCCAGCTCTAAGCAGAACGATAAGAAACTCCTCTCCGCCGTAACGCAGGAGCAAGTCTCCCTAGAAGGACCTGCCGCGTGGCACGCACCACGACTTGTAGCGCCCGGCCGCCAACCAGGTGTCCATAGGTGTCGTTGACCGCCTTGAAGTGGTCGAGGCGAACATAAGCGCGCCCCGGGGATCGCCAGATCGAATCGAGCCACTTTGGCCGAGCCCTGTCACTCGAGTCATCTTGAGAAGTAGTCAATTCGGTTAGTCCTCATTGTCCGTTTGGTCGACTGTGAAGTTGCATGGCCGGTGTCAGTGTGAGCCTTTGGTAGGTAGTAAAGAGGTGGCCATTTGCTCGTCAAGAACGGAATGACGCGTCGAACCTTTTGGTAATCAGTACCAAGCGACCAGCCGCGGCGACTAGGGCAACGAACATTGCAGGGCAGCACAAAAGGGTGTCGGGGGGGGAGCGGGTAACTGGAAGGCTGGGATGCAGGCGAGCACACGCAAGGCCTTGCACACCGGGCTGCTATGGGCGATGGGGCTGGTCTTGACCGCCTATCTAGCCTCCGTGGCTATGCACCTCGTTGGGTGGGGCCCGCACTGGGAAGGCTGGTTCAGCACGGTCGTCAACAACTGGCTGGGGCTGGCGACGGATTGGTTACCCGCAGCGGTGTGCTGGGCGGCGCTCTACCGGGTCCGTTTTAGGCGCCCGGAGGTCGTGCTCGCTGGGGCGGCGGTGACTTCGTACGCACTGGGCGACACGTACTACATGACGGTGCAGACCATGACCGGGTCGGTGCCCTACCCCTCGCTCGGTGATGTGGCGTACCTGGCGTTCAACCTGCTCATGATGGCCGCACTGGTCGCGGCGGTGCGCCGCCAGGTACGCGGTCTGGCCGGGTCGGTCTGGCTGGACAGCGCGGTGGGATTGCTCGGTTCGGCGACGGTGCTCGTAGTGCTGCTTCGCCCGGTGCTGGACTCCGCTGTGACGGGGCCGCTGTCACTGGCCACTGTGGTCTCGGTCGCCTACCCAATGCTCGACCTGATGCTAGTGGCCACGATCGCCGGTATCACCGCCTTGCGTGGCGTGCGCGTGGGTAACAGGTGGGGCCTGCTGGTTGTGGGCCTGTTGACCTACGCCATAGCCGACGTGGTTTACGCGCTGCAGGTGACCGCTGGCACCTACGTGCTCGCTACGTCAGTCGACGGTGGATGGGCGATCGGGCTCGCCCTGGTGGCACTGTGGGTCGACGGCACCGCGCGACGCGACACGTCGCAGACTGCACGGCGGACGAGCACGGCAACCGGCGGGACGGCCCTGGTGGTGGCATCGGTGTCCACGGCCGCAGGGCTGGCAGTCCTGGTCCTGGGCACCCGGACGCCTGTGTCTGTTCTGGCGGTGGTCCTGGCGACGGCCACCCTGATCGTGGCGGTGGGTCGCACGCAGCTGACGTTCCGCCAACTTCGACGCGTGGCCGAGCTGCGTGTCCAGGCCACCACCGACGATCTGACGGGCCTGTCGAACCGGCGAGCGCTGTACACCCAGGGGCAGGCCCTGCTGATAGAGATGCCCCTCCAGCCCCGAGCGCTGCTGCTGTTGGACCTTGACAAGTTCAAGGAGGTCAACGACAGCCTGGGCCACCACGCCGGGGACCAGCTCCTGGTCGAGGTGGGTGTCCGGCTGCGCGAGCAGCTGCGCGACGATGACCTGCTGGCCCGACTGGGCGGCGACGAATTCGCAGTCCTGCTCAGGGACGCCGGCTCCGAGCAGGCCTCGGCCGTGGCCGACAAGTTGCGCGAGACCCTGGCGGAGCCCTTCAAGGCCATGGCCGATTCATCAGGGAGCGAAGGCCTGACGTTGCACTCCACCGTCAGCATCGGCATCGCCCTGTTCCCCAACGACGGCCTTGACCTGAGCACCTTGCTGCGCAAGGCCGACATCGCCATGTACAAGGCCAAGATCTTCGGCGACGGACACCACGTCTACAGCGGTACTGACGACACCGACGGTGAGGGCAGACTGCAGACGGTGGAGGAGCTGCGGACCGCGATAGCCAGCGACCAGTTCGTCGTCTACTACCAGCCCAAGATCGACCTGGACACCGGCGACGTGCACAACGTCGAGGCGCTCGTCCGCTGGGACCACCCCACCCGTGGCCTGCTCTACCCCGACGCCTTCCTGGACCTGGTGGAGTCATCAGGGCTGATGCGCGCCATGACCCGTCTCGTTCTGGAGATGGCCCTGGACCAGGCGGCGGTCTGGCAGGGGCAAGGTCAGCACCTCACCGTCGCGGTCAACCTCTCGGCCAGCTCCCTGGTCGACTCGGACCTGCCCAACGAGGTCTTCGCCATGCTCGCCGCCCGGGGACTCCCGCCCAGGGCCCTGCAGTTGGAGATCACCGAGGAATTCCTGATGACCGACCGCGACCGGGCCCGGAAGATCCTGACCCGGCTACGCAACGGCGGCGTCCAGATCTCCATCGACGACTACGGCACCGGTTACAGCTCGCTGAGCTACCTGCGCGAGCTACCCATCGACGAGCTCAAACTCGACCGCTCCTTCATCTTGCCCATGGCCGACGACGCCCGCGCCGCCGCACTCGTGGCCTCCACCGTCGCCTTGGCCCACAGCCTGGGCCTGCGCATGGTCGCCGAGGGCGTCGAGACCGACGTCGCCTACACCGAGCTGGCGCGACTGGGCTGCGACCAGGCGCAAGGCTTCCTGATGTCCAGAGCCGTGCCCGCCGCCGAGCTCGAATACTGGCTCAGTAACCGGCGTGCCATCGGTCAGTCCACTGACATCCCCATGCCGCTCCTGCGGGCGGTCCTCGACTGAGGGAACCGGCTAACCCAGTCGGTGGCGCGGGCGGGCCCGGCCGAAGGCCGCCTGCCCGCCCGGAAGCCGCGGTGCCGTCGGCGAAGCCCTCGGCTTTGTCGCAGTACAGAAACTCCACACCAATCCACCGTCGAGCAC
>JANOHS010000173.1:0-4438 GCA_031406655.1 Micrococcales bacterium | reverse complement strand
GTCGAGGTCGCCCTGTTCCGGGCGTTCCACAGGTCCGGCTGGTTGTAGCCCGCTCAGGTGGCGCTGAGCCAACCCGCGGCCAGGACCACCAGCAGAACGAGGCCCAGGGCGACGCGGTACCAGACGAACGTCGTGATCGGGTGGTGGGTGACGAACCTCAGCAGCCACGCGATGCTGGCATAGGCGACGACGAAGGCGAACACGACTCCCACAGTCATCTGGCCGACGCCGACCACGGTGACGTCGACGTCCTTGAGCTCGTACAGTCCGGCGGCCGTCAGCGCGGGGATCGCCATGAAGAAGGACAGCCGGGTGGCCGTGACCCGGTCCAGCCCGGTGACCAGTCCGGCCGAGATGGTGGCACCGGAGCGGGAGACACCGGGAACCAGCGAGAAGCACTGGGCCAGGCCGATGACCACTCCGTCCCGCATCGTGACCTCGCCCTCACCCCGCTGGATGCCGCTCCTCTCCAGGGCCGTGTGGCGCCGCTCGGCCACCCACATCACCGCGCTCCACAGGATCAGCGCAGCCGCGACCACCCACAGGCTGCGCAGACCACTGGTGATCACCCCCTTGGCAAGGAAACCGACCACTCCCACCGGGACCGATCCCACGATGACCGCCCAGGCCAGCCGGTAGTCGTGATGGGCGCGTTCCTGGGCGCTGCGCAGCCCCCGCACCCAGGCGCCGAGCAGCCGGACGATGTCCTTGCGGAAGTAGACGACCGTGGCCGCGATCGCGCCGGACTGGATGATCGCGGTGTACGCCGTGACCGCCGGGTCGTCCACGGTCAGGCCGAGCAGCTTCTCGGTGATCGTGAGGTGACCGGTCGAGGAAACCGGAAGGAACTCGGTCAGACCCTCCACGATGCCCAGGATGATCGCGTCGAGATAGGTCAGAGGCTCCACGGCCCTGCTTTCATGTCGTCGGGTCGGTCAGTCACCTAGCCCAGTCTCTCCCAACAGCTCGGCCATCGTGCGCACGACGTGCAGGCGCTCGTCCAGCGAAGCACCCTCTGCGCCGATCGTCAGGGTTGTCACACCGGCCGCAGCGTAGCGGCTCAACCGGTCCTTGACCCGGGCGCGCGGGCCGATCAACGAGGTCTGGTCGATGAAGTCCAGCGGTACGGCGGCTGCGGCCTCGCGGTGCGCCTTGGCCAGGAACAGGTCCTGGACCTTCGCCGCCCCCTCCTCGAAGCCCATCCGTACGGCCAGCGCGTTGTAGAAGTTCTTCTCACGCGACCCCATCCCGCCGATGTAGAGCGCTGAGGAGGCGCGCAAGGGGGCGGCGGCCGTCTCGACGTCATCGCCAAGGACTACGGGAACCGTTGGCACAACGTCGAATCCGGCGAGACGATCGGTCTCGGTGCCACGACCGGCGCGAGCACGCCCGGTCTCCAGCGAGCCCAGCAGGTCACCGGAGTGCTCCGGGCTGAAGAAGATCGCGAGCCAGCCGTCCGCGATCTCGCCTGCCAGCTCGACGTTCCTGGGACCGACAGCCGCCAGATAGACCGGGAGTCCCTCGCGCACCGGGCGGATGGTCAGCTTCAGGGCTTTGCCGGGCCCGTCGGGCAGGGGCAGGGTCCAGTGCTTGCCCTGGTAGGCCACGGTCTCCCGCCGGAGCGCCATCCTGACGATGTCGACGTACTCGCGGGTCCGTCCCAGCGGAGCGTCGAACCTCACCCCATGCCATCCCTCGCTCACCTGAGGTCCCGAGACCCCCAGGCCCAGCCGGAAGCGCCCGCCGGACAACGTGTCGAGGGTCGCGGCGGTCATGGCGGTCATGGCGGGGGTCCGGGCCGGGATCTGCATGACGGCAGAACCCAGGTCGATGTTCAGGGTCATCGCCCCCACCCACGACAGGACTGTGGGCGCGTCGGAGCCATAGGCCTCCGCCGCCCAGACGACGGAGTAGCCGAGGCGATCAGCCTCCTGCGCCAACGCGAGGTTGTCGGCGTCGTTGCCGGCTCCCCAATAACCCAGGTTCAGACCAAGTTTCATGACGGCGACGCTATCGGCGTGCTGCCACCATGGGCAGGGCAGGTCGCCGCTAACGTACCGAGATATGCAACACAGACGGATGGGACGTTCAGGATTGTCGGTGTCTCGCCTTGCCCTCGGGACCATGGGGTGGGGTGCCAGCACCACGGTCGAGGATGCCCGGGACCACCTCAAGGCCTACCTGGCTGCGGGAGGGGACTTCGTCGACACGGCGCACGGTTATGCCAACGGCGCCTCCGAGGAAGCCCTGGGCACGATGCTGGGCCGCCTGGTTCCCCGCGACGAGCTCGTCATCTGCACCAAGGCCGGCATCTCCCGGCGGACGAAGACGCGGGTTGTCGACACCTCGCGCCGCACCTTGATGCATCAGCTGGAGACCTCCCTGGAACGCATGGGCACGCCGTATGTGGATCTCTGGCTGGTTCACACCTGGAGCGATGACACTCCCCTGGATGAGACCCTCTCTGCCCTGGAATGGGCGGTGACCAGCGGCCGGGCCCGCTACGTCGGAGTCTCCAACTACTCGGGATGGCAGGCTGCACACGCGGCGACCCTGATGTCCGCGGGACGAATCCCATTGGTAGCCAATGAGATCGAGTACTCGTTGCTCAACCGGATACCCGAGGACGAGCTGGCGTCGGCCGCACAGGCACTCGGGTTCGGACTGCTGCCCTGGTCCCCTTTGGGGAGGGGTGTTCTCACCGGGAAGTACCGGAACGGCATACCGGCAGACTCGCGCGCGGCGTCGCGTGAGCTCAGCGGTCTGGCTGGGCTAAACCTCACCGAAGAGTCCGGACAGATCGTGGATGCCGTGACCATCGCGGCACGCGGGATGAACGTCAGCCCCGCCGAGATCGCCCTCGCCTGGGTGCGCGACCGGCCGGGCGTGGTCGCGCCGATCGTCGGCGTACGAACCATCGCGCAGCTACGAACCGCACTTGCCAGTGAGGATCTTGAGCTGCCCGTCGAGCTGAGGCACGCCCTGGATGACGTCTCGGACTGACGCTCAGGCAGACCGAACCATGGTCAACGGGGCGGGTCAGCGGGTGGTCGAGGGCTCTTCGTCGTACTCGCTGTCGTCAAGGCCCAGGTAGACGCCGTCGTCGCCATCGTCGTCGTTGACGTCCAGCTCGTCGTCCAGCTCGTCGGGGTCATCCCCGTCTTCGCCGTTGTAGATCTCCAGTGGGGTGACCTCGCCGTAGGCCTCAAGCAGGGCGTCGTCATAGGCCTCGAAGGCGTCAGCGACATCCTGATAGGCGGCAACGACGGTGGGGTCGTTCTCACCTCGGCGCTGGGCCGCGGCCTCCAGATGCCTCTCGAGGGTCGCGGACAAGTTGGCCAGCGCGGCTCGCGGGTCAGCGGTCATGACTTGAAGGTATCTGGTTCTGGGCCAGAATGGGGACGATGATCGAGTACGAGTATCGGGTTCTCTGCTTCTCGAGGGATGTCTCCCGCGGGGACCTTCGGCGCGCGGTCGCCGCCGAAGCCGAGTACGGCCACTGGGAGCTTTCCAGACTGCGCCTCTATCTCGGGGGTGCACGCAGGGTCTGGCTCAGGCGCAGAATCATTCGCGTTCAGCGCACCTTCTGAGAGGGCCTCCCGAAAAGGCCTCGGGTCAGCATTCGGCCAGGAACCGTTGCAAGACCCGGGCGCCAAACTCCAGGGAGTCAACGGGAACCCGCTCGTCTATCCCGTGGAACATCGGGGCAAACTCCAGGTCAGCCGGCAGTCGAAGCGGGGCAAAGCCGTAACCGGTGATACCCATGGTGCTCAGCGCCTTGTTGTCCGTGCCACCCGAGAGGCAGTACGGCAGGATCGACGCACCGGGATCCTCGGCCAGCAATGCCTTTTTCATCCGACCCACCAGGTCACCTTCGAACGGCGAGTCCAGCGCGATGTCGCGATGGACGACCTCGACGACGACGAACTCCCCGGCAAGCTCCCGGACCGTGGTCATCAGGTCCTCCTCGTGACCGGGCAGGAAGCGGCAGTCCAGCGCCGCCGCCGCGGTCTGGGGCACGACGTTGTGCTTGTAACCGGACTCGAGCATCGTCAGGGTGGCCGTGTCCTGCAGCGAACCGAGGACGAACCCGCGAGCCCCTGCCACCTGGGCGAGGATCGGCTCAGGTGACGAGTCGTCATACGGCGTCCCGGTGATCCGGCTGAGTCCATCCAGCAGCTGGCGCACGGACCCGATGTACTCACGGGGCCACACGTGGGCGTCGATCCGCCCGATCGCCGCCGCCAGGCGCACGATCGCGTTCTCGTCGTTGGGAATCGACCCATGCCCTGCCCGCCCGTGGGCAGTCAACCGCAGCCACGCCATCCCCTTCTCAGCGGTCTGTATGAGGTACACCCGGGTGGGCTCGCCGGTGGCCTTGTCGGGCACCGTGACGCTGAAACCGCCCACCTCGCTGATCGCCTCGCTGACGCCCTCG
>JANOHS010000131.1:0-4189 GCA_031406655.1 Micrococcales bacterium | reverse complement strand
ACTCGGTCGGTCGCCGGGGCATCTGGGGTCGAGTTGCTGCCCTCGTGGGTCGCCACCCGCGCCGGACCTGGGTGGTGACGCTGGTCGGCCTGCTCGCCTTCGCCGCGTTCGCTCCGACCCTGAACGCGGGGGGAGTCACGCTGTCGCAGACCTTCCTGAACAAGGTGGACTCCGTCACCGGCCAGGAGGTCCTGGCTGCACACTTTCCCGCTGGCTCGGGCTCACCGGTGCAGGTCATCGCGCCTCAGTCCAAGGCCGAGGATGCCCTGGCCGCAGTGAAGTCCGTCCCTGGTGTCGCCTCAGGGTTTGTGGGGGAGGCGCCGGGGGTACCGCCCAAGGTCGTGGAAGGCAACGTCCTCGTCCAGGCAACCCTGACCCCCGCCGCCGACAGCCCGGCCGCCGAAGCTGTGGTGGAGAAGCTGCGCATCTCGCTCGACACGGTCGACCCCGAAGTCCTGGTCGGCGGGACCACCGCCGTCAACCTGGACGTCCGGACCGCCAGCGAGCGCGACCTGAAGGTCATCATCCCGGCGATCCTGGCCGTGGTGTTCGTCGTGCTGCTGCTGCTGCTGCGGTCGTTAACGGCCCCGGTGATCCTGGTCGCCGCCAACGTCCTCTCCTTCGCGGCGACCCTCGGCGTGTCAGCGCTCGTGTTCAACCACGTGTTCCACTTTCCGGGGTCCGATCCGGCGACCCCGCTCTACGCGTTCGTGTTCCTCGTCGCCCTCGGAATCGACTACTCCATCTTCCTGATGACCCGAGCTCGTGAGGAGTCGGCCGAGCGACGCACGGGGCCAGGAATCCTGGTCGCTCTGGCGGTGACCGGTGGGGTGATCACGAGCGCCGGCATCGTTCTGGCTGCGACGTTCTCGGCGCTCGCGATCATCCCGATCCTCTTCCTCGTCCAGATCGCCTTCATCGTCGCGTTCGGTGTCCTGCTGGACACCACGGTGGTTCGCTCGCTGCTGGTCCCGGCACTGGCCTACGACCTGGGTCGACGAATCTGGTGGCCCAGCCGGCTCAGCCAACCGGAGGCGCCGCCGCAGGGTGACCAGCCGGACCGCTCCGTGGCAGAGTTGTCCTCATGATCGCCGTTGGTCTGGCCGGGTTCGGTTCCTCGGGCCGGGGGATACACGCCCCGCTGCTGCAGCAGGCCGGTATGACGATCGCGGCCGTCTCCACGACAGATCCGCAACGCGCGGAGCAGGTCCGCCAAGACGTGCCGGGCGCTCGGGTGGTCGCAGACCTCACGGAACTGTTGACGGTGGACGGTCTCGATCTCATCGTGCTGGCCACTCCCAGCGGCGCTCACGCCGCCCAGGCCGGGCAGTGCATCGAGGCGGGTGTCGCAGTGGTGGTGGACAAGCCGCTGGCCACGGATGCCACGCAGGGGTTCGGGGTCGTGGAGGCGGCCCGGGCTGCCGGCGTTGCCCTCACCGTCTTCCAGAACCGAAGGTTCGACGCCGAACACGTGGCTGCGCGAGAGACCGTGCGGTCCGGTCGGCTCGGTGAGGTGTTCCGCCATGAGTTCCGTTGGGAGCGTTGGCGCCCCACGCCCAAGGACCGGTGGCGGGAGAATGCCTCGGCTGCCGGCGGCGGTGGCATCCTGCTCGACCTGCACAGCCACATGATCGACGCGGCGGTCGACCTGTTCGGGCCGATCGAGTCGGTCTACGCCGAGGTGGCATCCCGCACCACGGCGTCGGAGGACGATGCCTTCCTTGCCTGCCGGCATACCTCAGGGGTGCATTCGCACCTGTCTGCGACGTCCGTCTCGGCGGCTCCCGGACCACGCGTTCGGATCCTCGGACGAGACGGCGCCTTCCTGCTCAACCAGTTCGAGGACGATGGCACGGACATCTATCCCGACCTGGCCCAGGCCGACCCGGGGCACTGCGGGTGGGTCTACGCGGGGGAGCAGCGCACGCCGGTGACGCGACCGGTTGCCGGACAGGTCGACTTCTATCGCCAGGTGGCCCGAGCACTGGACACGCCGGTGCCCCAGGCAGCCATGCCGGTCAACCCCTATGACGCGGTCCACACCCTCGCCGTCATCGATGCGGCTCGGGCGAGCGCCGCGCGGGGAACCGTGGAACTGGTCCGCACACCTCGTTCAGCGCTGCCGGCTCAGTGACCCCGCGGCGGATGGCCGGTGAGCCGTTTCACCGGCCGAGCAGCCGCGTCTCGAGTCGTTCCTCGACGACCCGCTCGCCGTCGCGGCGAACGATGTAGGCCCACTTGCCCGCCTGCTCCGTGACCGCCTCGACGAGCTCGGTTCCGCGGTAGACCATTCCGACTCCGTCCTCGGTGCAGTGCGTGGTGCCCAAGGTGCCGTCAGCGACGAGCCGGTGGATCAGTGGGCGGCGCCCAGTCTCACTGTCGTAGTGGACGCCGTTGGCATAGGGCAGGAATCCCAGGCCGTTCGTGACGGCGCGCAGCTCCGGCCCGAAGGAGTCGGTGGTCCCGCCCTCGAACCAGCAGATCGAGCCGGCCGAGATGCCCGCCAGGACCACCCCGGCCGCCCAGACACGGCCGAGGATCTCATCGAGACCGTGCACCCGCCATACAGCAAGGAGATTGGCCACCGACCCCCCGTTGACCCACACGACGTCCTGTGCCATGAGGTGCCCCTCGATGTCATCCAGGTTCGGCATCGGGAACAGGCTCAGATGGGTGAGGTTGAACCCGGACTCCCGGGCCGCTTCGGACATGTCCACCTGGAAACGGGGGTCGTCACCGGAGGCGGTGCTCACGTTGCACACCCTGGGGACAACTCCGGAGGCACCTGAGAGATCAACGGCATAGTGGAGCAGGTCAGCGAACCGAAAGCGCAGGCGGTCGTCGTCCCGGTAGCCACCGGATGTTGCCAGGATCGTCGGTGCGTCAGTAGCCATGCCGAAACCATAGGGGTCGCCATCTCAGTGCCGCCGCTCGTGCCGGGTCTCACCATCACCAGTGAGCTGGGCTCGCGCGCGACCGGGTCCACCTGGGCGGCAGTTCGCAGCCATGACGATCGTGCTCTCGTCGTGCGGATCCTCCGGGTGTCTGACGTGGCCAGGGCGCAGGCGCGGGCACGTGAGCTGATGGCCGTGCTCCACCGGATCGGGAACGACCATCTGGCCCGCCAGCACGAAGCCCTCGCCCTGGCCGACGGCACGCTCGCCCTGATCCTGGACCAGGTCCCCGGCGGCAGTCTGGAGACCGTTCTGGGTGCCCGGGGGCGGCTGACTCCGGGCGAGACGGTCACGACGGTTGCCCCCCTGTTCGGGGCACTGGCCGAGCTGCACGCCGCCGACGTCGTGCACGGGGATCTGGCGCCCGGAAGCATCCTGTTCAGCGCCGATGGCAGGCCGCTGATCTGCGACCTCGGGGCGGCTGGCCTGCTGGCACGGCCGCCGGGCCGGGTCGACGGGCCCTCGGGCTACGTGGCGCCAGAGCTCATGGACGGTGGCTCGCCCTCACCAGCCTCCGACGTCTATGCCATGGCCGCGATCGGCTGGTTCGTCCTCACGGGTGCACCGCCTGCGGGCGCGCCCACGCGCCCGTCCCTGGCCACCGTCACGTCCGAGGCGCCGCCCAGGCTGGTCGAGGTCCTCACCTCCTGTCTGTCCACCGACCCTGCGGACAGGCCGACCGCCGATGCGGCCGCGGTCCAGGTCTTCGATGCCGCAACTGCCCAGTCGGTCGGTCTGGAAGCGATGTCAGACCCGGCCGCGGAGATCACCCGGCGAATTCGGGCGACCGCGGTCTCTGCTGCCATCGCGACACCGCCGCCCGTGAGGCAAGGACAGCACTTCCGCCCGGTCATCGTCGTCATGGCCATTGCCCTGGCCCTGGCCCTCGCAGGCGGTGCGACGTGGTTCCGGCGAGATCGGCCGATGGTCACTCAACCGATCGCTCTTTCGGCGGCCATGCCTTCGTCGGCGACGTCCTCGGCACCCACACCATCGACCGGTGCGCCTGTCAGGACTTCCAGGGCCTTCACGGAAGTTTTATCGACGCCCGGCTCGCCGCGGAGCGACGCGGCCGCCCTGCTGCAGGCGCTGGTTGACGCGCGGGCACTGGCCTATCTTGCGCGCGACCCCTCTCTGCTGGATCTCGTCTATGCCCCTGGAGCAGCCAAGGCCGCTCTGGACAGGTCCAACATCGCCCGGGCACGCGAGATGGGGGCCACCTACCTTGGGCTCAC
>JANOHS010000053.1:0-6112 GCA_031406655.1 Micrococcales bacterium | reverse complement strand
TTCGAGCTGGCCGCCAAGTTCCCCAGGTCCAAGGACAAGGTCACCTCCGAGGACACCTCGATCAAGGAGTCGACCTTCGGCTCCATCTTCACCGGCGACACCGGCTGGGGGCTCGACTATGCCAAGGACGTCGAGCCGTGGCTGGGCGACCGGATCGGGGTCGGCGTTTTCCCTGACATGGATGCGGACAAGCAGCCCGAGGTAGGGCTCGCGATCGCCGTCACCGACCAGAGCGCCGCCAAGGTTGCGCTGGACAAGGCCATCGCCAACGCGGCCGACAAACAGGACAAGGTCGGCTACGCCTTCGCCGAGGGCTTCGTGATCGTGTCCGAAACCACTGCCATTGCAACGGAACTGGTTGCGGTGGGAAAGAGCAGCCCGCTGGCTCTGCCGATCTGGTCCACCTACAGCGAGGACGTCAAGACGCTGGGCTCCGACCAGATCGGGGTCGCCTGGGCCGACATCGCGGCCTCCTACAAGGCCGGTATGGAGAGCCAGCCGAAGGAAGACACCCTCACGCTCCTCGAGGGAGACAACGATCCGAAGAACGTCACCGGCCGGGTCGTGGCCGGCCTGCATGCGGACCGGTCGTTCATCGAGCTGACCGGGAAGGGCATCGAGATCAAGGGAGCCGAGACGCTGGTCGATGCTGACGCCGCCACCGAAGCCGGGATGATCGCGTCCTTCCCAGCCGACGTGATCGGTGGCGTGACCGCCACCGGGTTGGGCAAGGCTCTCGGTGCCTTCTACTCCTCAGCGACCGAGGGCGCTGACGCGTTGGAGATCAAGCCGATGCTCAGCGCCATTGGTATCGACTCGGCCCAACAGATCGAGCTGTTGCTGGGCACCGAGACCGGAGTCGTGGTGGGTGGCACCACGGATGAGCCGGAGTATGTCCTGCGCACGCGAAATGGTGACCCCGACGCGGCATACGACCTGGTCCGAAAGGTTCTGCGCGCGGGCGAGCCCGACACTGCAGGGATCACGGTTCACAAGGTCGTTGGCCCCGACGGAGTCGTGGTCGGGATGGGCTCCGGGCTGATCGAGTCGATCACCAGCCATACCGGAAGCACGCTGGGCAGCACCGCGTCGTTCAGGCAGGTCATGCCGGGCGTTGACCAGGCTGGCTTCGCGGCGTACGTCAACCTGGCAAGGCTCGTGCCGATGCTGGCCAAGGACAACCCCGCGGACGCTGACTCGCTGGAGCCGCTGGACGCCCTTGGTATGACGGCCACCGGCGGCGCCGAGCCCACGGTTCGGCTACGGCTCTCCGTCAGGTAGGAACGGCTTCTCAAACGTCCTTGAGCAGGGCTTCGGCAGCGTGCCAGAAGGTCACCAGATCGTCGATACTGCGCAGCTCTTCATGGCTGCGGATCGCCCCGAACGGCGCGTTCCAGAAGTCGGAGTCGGGGTGGTCTGTGTAAGCTGAGACGCGACCTCGGGAACCTGTCAGAACTGGCGGTAGCTGGCCCGGGACAGGAAGAACCCGTGCCCGTTGCCGATCTGACTGCACGTGATGCCGGCTTCGGCGCTGGCGCAGATCAGCTTTCCGGCGCGGATCGCCTGCCCGTACGGGAGTCGAAGGTCCTTCCCGTCGATCGCGTCGCCGGCGCACACGATCTGGGACTGACCAGCGGTGCCGAGCTCGAGCCCGGAGCCCCAGTCGAGGTTGCAGTCGGCGGGCTTGGGCGGCATCGTGAAGCTCCGCTGGCTGATGTCGCACCGGACGTAGCTGGCGTCCAGACCGCAGCGGATGTTGCCCGTGGGCGAGGAGAACGAGGTCAGCGCCGTGACCACGGTCGTTGGCGCGGGGGCGGGAGTGGGAAGCTCGGACGGCCCCTCGGTGGACTGCGTGGCGGTGGGGCTGACCGAGGGCTGGACCGAGGTTGTGGGCGTTGAACACCCGACCAGGATGAGAGCCAGCACCGCGAGGGTGGTCGCGGGGCTCGCGAAGGTCGTCACACCGAAACGGTAGGCCACTCCGGGCCGGTTCGTCGCCTGTTGGCCACGCTGTATCTGAGGCGTCTGAAGGGGGACCGCTCAGATGGCGGCAGCGCGTTGCAGATAGTTCAGCGAGGCCCAGCCGAACGGGATGGGCAGCCAGTAGGTGCTCAGCCGGAACAGGACGACGGACGAGACGGCGACGCTGGCGTCCAGGCCGACAGCGACCAGACCGGCCGAGAGTGCAGCCTCGACCCCGCCGAGTCCGCCGGGCGTAGGCACGGCTGAGCCGATGATCGCCCCGGCGAAGTAGACCACGGCGACCGAGGCGATCGGGGTCGTTGCGCCGAAGGCTCGGGTGGCACAGGTCAACGCGCCCACGAACGACAGATCCAGCAGCAAGGCCCCGGAGAAGAGCGTGACCACTTTGCGGGGATCCTGGAAGATCGCGACGACCCGGGGGACGACACGGCGAATCACGGGCAGGAACCGGCCGATGACCAGCCGGCGACCGGCGGGAACGGCCAGGGCGGCGAACAACAGCGCCACGGCGACTATCAGCCCGATAACGGCCGGCAGCGGCGGGGTGAACGACGCCTGCTGCCTGGTTCCGGCGATGACGCTGGAGAACAGGAGCAGGACGAAATAGCTTGAGAACTGGGCGAGCTGTGCCAGCCCGACGCTGCCTCCCGCGACCGCGGGGTCGACGCCGGCCCGCTGCAGGTAGCGCAGGTTGAGGGCGATGTTGCCGATGGCCGACGGCGCCACGAGCCCGCTGAACGCGACCGCAAGCTGGGTGAGATAGGTGCGGAAGAAGCTGAGCCGCGCGGTCACCGCTCCGGTGATCACCAGCGAGGCCCCCGCGATGGTCAGCACGGTGAACCCGACCACTGCGAGGGCCCAGCCCCACTGGGCGCGGGCGAGGACCTGCCCGACGTTCACTTGCGCCAGCTGGGTGAGGAGCACGTATGCCGCGATGCCGCCTCCCAGCACGGTCACCAGGGTGCGGGGCGTCAGGCGCCGCAGCTCAACCTGCTCGACGGGCTCACCCTCGGGGACCAGCTCGAGCACCTGCTCGCGGATTCCCCGCAGCAGCCCCTTGTGCGCACGAAGAGCCGACCGGGTCGAGGAGTCCATGGCGATCGACTGGACCAGTGGCAGCGCATTCACGATGGTCTGGGTCCCCAGCGATGACACGCCGCTGGCCACGGCTCGCTGCGGGCCCACCAGCAGCGCCAGCGTCGTGAGCAGCTGTGCCACGTCCAGGCGAAGCGAGAGCTCTGCCGCCGCGATGTCACCGGTGCCCGCCTCGCTGAGTGCGGCCCCATCGCGCTCGTCGAGCAGCAGATGGTCCGCGATGAGCCCGCGGTGGGCGATCCGCGCGCGTTGCAGCAGCGCGAGCAGTCGCCAGAGGTCAGCCAGGTCTTCCTCGCTCAGCGCCTGCTCCCCGGATGGGTCCAGGGGCCTGCCGCGGGGCCTTCGGTAGGCCAGGACCGCCGCGGACGGTCCGACCTCGGCAACCGCCAGCAGCTCAGGCGCTCTCACCCCTGCCTTGGCCAGGGCCATCGCCATCAGCGCATGGTGCTCGACGGTGCCGCGGACCGACAGGGAGGGTCCGCGGGTAGAGGGCCCGCGCAACCGCACCCGGCGCAGCACCCGTCGCCCCAGTGCGGTGCCGAAGGTCTCGCGGTCCAGGACGCGAACGTCCAGGGCTCCGCCCGGTCCCGACCCGGCATAGCGCCTTCCCTCGGTTGGTGCCGACCCGGCCAGCTCCAGTCGCCGAAGGTCCAGTCCGCAACCGATCAGGGCTGCCGCGACGGCCGCGCCGGGAGGTCGGGTCGAGGCGGCGCCGAGGGTGAGGCGGGCCAGCAGGCCCACCGCCCACCCGAGCAGAGCGGTTGCCAGCAGGGCCAGCGCCGTGACCCCACCGGAGAGGAACCCGGACAGGATCGCCGACCCGATGACAATGACCGTCGCCGTGCGGAGTATCGATCGTTCGCCCACCCCCGAGACCGTGAAGAAGGCGATGCTGGCCAGGATCAGACCGTCGAGCGGTGCGGTACGACCACCGTCGGGCAGACCCTTGGTCAGTGCGGCCAGCACGGTGCCGAGGTTGCCCTCGAGAACCAGCCGCTGCAGCAACAGGGCCACGAGGGCTCCGGCTCCGGCCGCGGCAACCGCCTCGAGGAGCTGCCGGGATCGGGAGCGCACCACGAGGTCGACGCCCTTGACGACCACGAGCAGGAGGAGGCCGATGCCGCCGGCCCAGCCGAAGATCCGAAGGAGCAGCCGGGGCAAGGCGCCGCCGGCCCCTATGAGGTCCTGCTCGAGGCCGTTGGCTGTGCCCACTGCGACATCGCCGACTCCCACGGCGACGAACAACGCCACCAGCGCGAAGACCAGGGCGAACAGGTCGCCCGGACGGCGAACCCGGGCGCTCGGCGGCGGCTCGACGACGACTACACCCAGCGTGTCGGTGGGTGCTGGCGGCGTCTGGGTCACGCCGTCATAATGCCGGACAATCGATCGCCGATGACGTTGGCGCACCGGCAAAGGACCTTCTGGCGGTTTGCTCCCCGGGGTCGGGTAATCTGGGGAGCATGAAGATTGTGGGCTTGTTGATCGTGGTCTGGCTGGCGATCGGCGCGGTCGCAGCCGGCCAGCGCGGCTACTTCGGCTCGTCGCCGGACAACTGTGCCGAGGCGTCGACGATTGCCGTCACGGTGGTGGTGGGCCCGCTCAACTACTTCGGGGTCAACCCCAAGATCTCGTGTAACCTGCCGGAGCCCTCGAGCTGAGGTTCATCCTCGGGGCCGTCACGGCAAGGCGACGATATGGACCGTTCAGCCAATAGTCACGCCGAACGGCCGACCATCATCTGAAATGCGTGCGGGGCAGGCCGCATCAGGTCGACACTGCGACGTGTGATCGGCGAAGAGTCTGTCGCACCCGTCAAGGCCAACCCGTAGGAGACCAGCGATGACCAGCTCACTCCTTGGCGCCAGGCTCGGTGCGGCTCTGGCCGTCGGGGTCGTCAGCTTCGGCGGGGTCACCGCCGCCGCCTACTCAGGGGCGCTGCCCTCGGGGCCCCAGGACACTGCCAACACGACGATCGGCGCACCCGCCGCCGACCGGGATGAGACCGACGACCTGGCTGAGAAGGCGGAGCCGGCTGAGGCTGCCGACCTGGCTGAGATCCCCGACCCGGGCGAGATTGCCAAGGAGGAGGCCGCGACCGGTACGAACGAGACAGCCGTGGGCCCGGACGCCACCGGGAGTGCGGCCTTCGGGCTGTGCACCGCATGGGCACATGTCCAGGATTCCTCTGGCCAAGCAGGCGACAAGTCGGTGGCGTTCCGCAACCTGACCACCGCGGCAGGCACAACGGCCGGGATCCCGGCGTACTGCGCCACGATCCCTCACCCGGGGTCGAGCAAGCTGGCTGAAGCCAGCGCCGAGACGACGGACGAGGCGAAGGGCCACGCGACTGGTAAGCCGAGCGGCGACAAGGCCGGCAGGGCGAACGGCCACGCGACCGACAAGGCAGCCAAGCACCCGACCGGCAAGCCCGCAGGGCGATGACTGTGTCGCTGGACCTGCAGAGCTGAGCCACATTGATTGGCTGTCGGTGCAAACTGGGCACGTGACCACTAGCAGCGACGGCGTGCGCACCCGGCTCTGGCGTGACGGCCGCCTCGAGGTCGAGGACTTCCCCCTCGAGGAGATCTCCGAGCACCTGCAGAATGAGGGCGTTCTCGTCTGGCTCGATCTGTGCGAGCCGGACCATGACCTCCTCAAGAAGCTGGCCGCCGAGCTGGCCCTCGACCCCCACGCGGTCGAGGACGCCATCGCCGCCGGGGAACGGCCGAAGGCCACGCGCCACGCCACTCACACCTTCGTGACGGTGTACGCGACGCGCCTGGAGACCAGCGAGAGCCCGCACCGCGGCGCGCTCCAGTCCCGCCTCCAGATCAGCCGTGTCTCGGCGTTCGTCCTGCCGAGGGGCATCGTGACGGTGCGCTCCGACACCGGCTTCGACATGGACCAGGTGGTCCAGCGTTGGGAGGACGATGCGGATCTGCTCAAGCTCGGCTCCGGGGCGCTGCTCCACGGTCTGCTCGACGTGATTGTGGACGGGCATTTCGATGCCATCCAGCTGATGGACGACGCG
>JANOHS010000409.1:0-1686 GCA_031406655.1 Micrococcales bacterium | reverse complement strand
CCCCGGGACCTCCGGACGAACGGCCCCCGTCTACAACCCGGCAACAGGCCAGCCCAGCGGCGAGGTTGACCTTGCCAGCAACAGGGAGGTCGATGAGGCGGTCGCGAAGGCCGTCATCGCCTCGAGGGACTGGCGCCACGCCTCCCTGTCCACCCGGTCCGGCGTGCTCTTCGCCTTCCGCGAGCTCCTGCGCGAGCGAACCGACGAGCTCGCGGCGATCGTCACCGCTGAGCACGGCAAGGTCCTCTCCGATGCCGCCGGTGAGATCGGGCGTGCCCTGGAGAACGTCGAGTTCGCCGCCGGCGTCCCGCAGCTTCTGAAGGGCGGCTTCTCCGAGCAGGCCGCCACCGGAGTCGATGTCTACTCGATCCGTCAGCCGCTGGGGGTGGTCGCGGGTATCACTCCGTTCAACTTCCCGGTGATGGTGCCGCTGTGGATGTGTGCCAACGCCATCGCCTGCGGCAATGCCTTCATCCTCAAACCGAGTGAGAAGGACCCCTCGGCCTCGCTCTTCCTGGCGCAGATGTGGAAGGACGCCGGTCTGCCCGACGGCGTCTTCACCGTGGTCCAGGGCGACAAGGAGGCCGTCGACGCTCTGTTGACCCACGCCGACGTCGCAGCCGTCAGCTTCGTGGGCTCCACGCCGATCGCGAGGTACATCTACGAGACCGGCACCGCGCACGGCAAGCGGGTCCAGGCCCTCGGGGGCGCCAAGAACCATGCACTCGTGCTGCCCGACGCCGACGTGGACATGGCCGCCGACGCGGTGGTCTCGGCGGCATACGGCTCGGCGGGGGAGCGTTGTATGGCGCTGTCCGTCGCCGTCGCCGTCGGTGATGTGGCAGACCCCCTGGTCAAGGCAATTGCCGCACGGCTCCCGAAGCTCACCATCGGCGACGGTACCCACCCGGACACCGACATGGGCCCGCTGATCACGGCTGCCCACCGCGACAGGGTTGCGGGCTACATCGATGCCGGTGCCCGGCAGGGTGCCACCCTGGTGGTCGACGGTCGGGCCGAGGAGGTGCCATCCGAGGGCTTCTTCCTGGGGACGACGCTGCTGGACCACGTCACTCCCGAGATGACCGTCTACACCGACGAGATCTTCGGACCGGTGCTGTGCGTCGTTCGCGCCAAGACCTACGAGGAAGGTCTGGCGCTGATCAACAACAACCCCTACGCGAACGGGACCGCGATCTTCACCCGGGACGGTGGGGCCGCCCGGGCGTTCCAGTTCGATGTCGAGGTCGGCATGGTCGGCATCAACGTCCCCATCCCCGTGCCGGTGGCCTACTACTCCTTCGGCGGCTGGAAGGCCTCGCTGTTCGGCGACACCCACATGTACGGCGCCGAGGGGATGAGCTTCTACACCCGGGGCAAGGTCGTCACCGCCCGCTGGCCCGACCCTGCCACCTCCGCGGTCGACCTCGGCTTTCCCCGCACGCGATGAGCAACGCCGACGAGGCACGGGTCCGCGCCGACGACCGCGCGCACGTGTTCCACTCCTGGTCCGCCCAGGCCCAGGTCGACCCGCTGCCGATCGCCTCCGCCTCCGGGTCGTACTTCAGCGACTACTCCGGCAAGCGTTACCTCGACTTCTCCTCCCAGCTGGACAACGTCAACATCGGCTACCATCACCCCAAGCTCGTAGCGGCGAACCAGGAGCAGGTGGCCAGGCTCGCCTAC
>JANOHS010000623.1:0-1604 GCA_031406655.1 Micrococcales bacterium | reverse complement strand
CCACGTTCGTGGCGTTCCGCGGGATGCCGTCGGCGTAGCCCAGCGGCACCAGACCGACCCTGGTGTCCTCCGAAGTGACGTACTGGTGTCCATAGCTGAGGCCTTGGCCGGCGGGAACTGCTTTGGTGACAGCCAGATCGGCGCTTAGGGTCATCGCCGGAGTCAACCCGAAGTACCCAGGGTCACCAAGGGCCGGAACCGGTGACAGGCCGTAGACAGCCAGCCCAGGTCGGACCAGGTCGAAGCTGGCGCCCGGGTTGGTCAGCGTGGCGGCGGAGTTGGCGAGATGCCGGACCTCGAGGTCGCACCCCGCGCGTTCGGCCTCACGCACGGCCTGCCCGAACCTGTCCTGCTGGGATCGCACCGTCGGGTGGGTCGGCTCGTCGGCGTAGACGAAGTGGGACCACACGCCGACGACCCGGACGGTGCCCTCGGCCTCGAGGCGGCGGGCGGCGTCAAGCAGGACGGGCCAGTCCTCGCCAAAGGCGCCGTTCCGGCCGAGCCCGGTGTCGACCTTGAGGTGGATCCGGGCCGTGCGCCCCAAGGCCCGAGCAGCATCGGCGACCTCGGACAGGGACCACAACGCCGAGACGGAGAGGTCGATGTCGGCAGCGATGGCGGCCGCGAAGTCCGTGCCCGGAACGTGAAGCCACGACAGAACCCGCTCATGGACACCGCTGTCCCGCAAAGTGAAAGCCTCACTGAGCTGGGCGACTCCAAGCCACGACGCGCCACCGGCCACGGCAGCGAGGGCACTGGGCACCAGCCCGTGCCCATATCCGTCCGCCTTGACGACAGCCATGACTGCGGCCGATCCGGCATGCTCACGCAGCACCTCGACGTTGCGGCGGATGGCGTCCAGATCCACGGTGACGCGCGCCGGCGCCCGGCCCCCGGTGCGAACAGCATCGACAGCACGGTCCAGACCACCAGCGGACCCTTGAATCTCGTCACTCATCACGAAAGTCTCTCAGGATCGTGCCGCCCTGCGAGCCAGCAACCCAGCAACCACGCCAGGTACGGCCTGGGCCACGCCCAGGGCGCGGACCGGACCTCCGGGGTTCGCGGCATCTGCGGCCAGCCCGTGAACCAGCGCAGCGAGGCTGCCCGCGTCCAGCGGGGACAGCCCCGAGGCGAGCAAGGTCCCGGCCAGCCCCGCGAGGACGTCCCCCGATCCGGCGGTGGCCAGCCACGACGGCGCGTCGGCCTGCGCGCGCACCGGAAGGTCCGACGTGGCGGGAGACACGACCAGCGTCGTCGACCCCTTCAGCAGAACCGTGCAGTTAGTCAGGTCCGCCAGCTGCCTGGCGTGGGCAAGCGGCGCACCCGCCACCGTCGCGCGGTCCACAGGAGCGTCAAGCCGGCTCAAGAGGCGGGCAAGCTCGCCTGCGTGAGGCGTGAGCAGGGTTGGGGTGGCTCGCGGTTCGACGATGAGCTCCAGGCCACCGGCATCCACCACACACGGAAGGCCGGAGCTCAGGGCCCTCTGCACGGCGGCACGCTGGGCCCGGCCCTCGGTCGACTCGTCGCCCGCGTCGAGGCCGGGCCCGACGAGCCACGCCTGCACCTGACCCTCACCGATGACGGCCTCGGGCACCTGCGAG
>JANOHS010000607.1:0-16447 GCA_031406655.1 Micrococcales bacterium | reverse complement strand
TGGGAAGGCTTCTTCGGGCACATGGACATCGCCGTGATCGAGGTGGCCGGGATCACCGAGGACGGCGAGCTGATCCCCTCGTCCTCGGTCGGCAACAACAAGACGTGGATCGACCAGGCCGACAAGGTCATCCTCGAGGTGAACTCCGCACAGCCCATCGAGCTCGAGGGGATGCACGACGTCTACTACGGCACCGCGCTGCCGCCGAACCGCAAGCCGCTGCAGATCACCGACCCAGCCGACCGGATCGGCGTGCCCTACCTGCACTGCCCGCCGGAGAAGATCATCGCGATCGTGGAGACCAACAGCCCCGACCGCAACTCGCCGTTCAAGGCGCCCGATGCCGACTCGAAGCAGATCGCCGGCCACATCATGGACTTCCTGGCCCACGAGGTGAAGATGGGCCGGTTGCCCGAGACGCTGCTACCACTGCAGTCGGGTGTCGGAAACATCGCGAACGCGGTGCTCATGGGGCTCGACGAAGGCCCGTTCCGGCCGTTGACCGCCTACACCGAGGTGATCCAGGACGGCATGTTGCAGATGCTCAAGAGCGGCACGCTGAGCATGGTTTCGGCGACTGCGTTCTCCCTCAGCGACGCCGCCATGGCGGATCTGTGCGAGAACATCGCCGACTACAAGGACCGGATCATCCTTCGCCCGCAGGAGATCAGCAACCACCCCGAGGTCATTCGCCGGCTCGGCTGCCTGTCGATGAACGGCATGATCGAGGCCGACCTGTACGGCAACGTCAACTCGACCCACCTGATGGGCTCGAGCATCGTGAACGGCATCGGTGGCTCCGGTGACTTCGCCCGCAACGCGTTCATCTCCTTCTTCGTCACGCCGGCGACGGCCAAGGGTGGCGCGATCTCGTGCGTCGTTCCGATGGTCAGCCACGTCGACCACACCGAGCACGACACGCACATCATCGTCACCGAGCAAGGCCTGGCCGACCTGCGCGGCCTGCCGCCGCGGCGACGGGCCCAGCAGATGATCGACCACTGTGCGCACCCCGACTACAGGGACGCCCTGCAGGACTACCTCGACCGGGCCACGGCCAGCTCGTCCGGCAAGCACACGCCGCACCTGATCGAGGAGTCGCTGTCGTGGCACGCGCGGTACCTGCAGGATGGCACGATGCAGCCGGTGCGCCCGGCCTAGGCCAACAGCTCACGAAGGGTGAGCGCGGTCGCCACCGCGGCGGTGGCGGCCTCGTGGCCCTTGTCCTCGCTGGAGCCCTCGAGCCCGGCCCGGTCGAGCGCCTGCTGGTCGTCGTCACAGGTCAGAACCCCGAAACCGACCGGCACGCCGGTACGGATGCTGACCTCGGTCAAACCCATCGCGGCCGCTTGGCAGATGTAGTCGAAGTGCGGTGTCCCTCCCCGGACCACGACGCCCAGAGCGACCACCGCGTCGTAGGAGGGCGCCACCCGGGCACAGGCAACCGACAGCTCGAAGGCACCCGGCACCCTGACCAGCTCGATCGCTGAGACGCCTGCATCGGCCAGACCACGACGGGCGCCGGCAACCAGCCCGTCCATCACCGTCGTGTGCCACGAAGCCGCGATGACGGCGACACGCAGCTCGCTTCCGTCAACGTGAAGCGTGGGCGCCCCGTGCTTCATAACCGTGCCCCGGTGACCTTCATGCAGTCTCCCCCTGGTCGTCCTCGTCCAGAATCAGGTCGTGGCCCATGCGATCCCTCTTGGTACGCAGGTAGGCCTCGTTGTGCGTGCCCGGGACGATGCTGAGCCGCTCGACCGCTGCCACCTCGATCCCGTAGTCGCGCATGGCGTTGACCTTCATCGGGTTGTTGGTCAGGAGCCGCACCGCCGCGACGTCGAGGTCAGCCAGGATCGCTGCGCCGGCTGCGTACTCACGAGCGTCGATCGGCAGGCCGAGCTCGGTCTGCGCATCCACGGTGTCAAACCCATTGTCCTGCAACGCATAGGCCTGAAGCTTGCTGAGCAGGCCAACCCCTCGGCCCTCGTGGCCGCGCAGGTAGACGACGACGCCGCCCTCGGCAGCCACACGTTCGAGTGAGCGCTCGAGCTGCGCGCCACAGTCACAGCGCTCCGAGCCGAACACATCGCCGGTAAGGCACTCCGAGTGCAGCCGGGCAAGGGGTGCCCGCCCCTGAAGACCCTTGGGACTGACCAGGGCCAGATGGTCGTCGCCGGTCAGGAGGTCGCGATAGCCGACCGCGCGGAATACGCCGTGCCCGGTCGGCAGCCAGGTCTCCGCGAGGCGCGCGACACGGTCGTGGCGTTGGCGCCAGGCGATCAGGGCCGCGATGGTGATGACCGGTAGGCCATGTTCGACGCCGAGGTCGAGGACGGCGGGCATCCGCATCATCGAGCCGTCGTCATGGACGAGCTCGCCGATCGCGCCCACCGGGGCCAGCCCGGCCAGGCGGCACAGGTCCACAGCAGCCTCGGTGTGCCCGCCACGAACGAGGACCCCTCCGTCCCTGGCGCGCAGCGGAACCACGTGCCCCGGGCGGCGCAGGTCCGAGGCGATGCAGTCCTCCTGCGCAAGGAGACGGATCGTGAGGGCACGGTCCGCGGCACTGATGCCCGTGGTGACGCCCGCCGCCGCGTCCACCGTCACGGTGTATGCCGTGCGAAGGGGGTCGCGGTTGTCCGCCACCATCAACGGCAGGCCCAGGCGGTCAGCCAGAACGCCGGGCATCGGTGCGCAGATGTATCCGGACGTGTGGCGGATCGTCCAGGCCATCCACTCGGTGGTCAGGGTTGCCGCCGACAGGATGACGTCGCCCTCGTTCTCGCGGTTCTCATCATCGAGCACCAGCACCGGTCGGCCGGCCCGCAGCGCCTCGAAGGCGTCTTCAATCGTGGAAAGGACTGTGCTCATGCCGGTAGCTCACTTCGTTGACGATCGGGCGCTTCGGTTCGTGAGGCCTTGAGCCAGACGAAGAAGCCATAGATGACCAGCACGCCGTAGACGGCAAACAGCACCGCTGACGGATAGAAGCCTGAGTGGATCAGGAGTGGAATGCCCACCAGGTCGACGGCGATCCACGCCAGCCAGAAGTCGTTCCAGCCACGGGCCATCGAGTAGGTCGCAACCATCGAGCCGATGAAGATCCAGGCGTCGCACCAGTAGTACCAACGAGGAGCCGGCCAGCCGGCACCGATCTGCGCGAAGAGCCACTGCATGACGACCACGCCACCGACCCAGACCGCGACGTACTGGAGCCGTTCGGTGGTGGTGGCCCAACGTGGCGTGATCGCCGGGGCGTCCGCCGAGTGCTGCTTGCGGACCTGGCTCCAGCGCCACCAGCCGTACAAGCTCATGATGATGAAGAAGACCTGCCGACCAGCCTGGCCATAAAGCGTCTGATGCTGCGGATTCACGAAGGCCACTCCGAAGAAGACGGTGAAGAGCAGCATGTTGCCGATGATCCCGACCGGCCACGCCCAGATCCGCCTCTTCAGCCCGCCGATCGCCGAGCCGAACCCGAAGGCGTTCCCGACGATCTCGCGCCACAGGATCTGCTGGCCGGCGATGCTCAGCTGGGCGTCGAACAAACGCTCCAGAAGACTCATGCCCGGGGCTCCGCCCCGTTGGAGGGGTGGGTCAACAGACGTTCGACATACTTGGCGATCACATCGACCTCGAGGTTGACCGCGTCGCCAACTTCCTTGTGCCCCAAGGTGGTCAGCGCGAGGGTGGTGGGGATCAGGGACACCGAGAACGTATCGTCGGTGATGTCCGAGACAGTCAGGGAGACACCGTCGACCGTGATCGAGCCCTTCTCGACGACATAGCGGGACAGCTCCGGGGGCAGGGTGAGCTGCACGACCTCCCAGTTGTCGCCCGGCACCCGTGCCAGGATCTGGGCCGTCCCATCGACGTGTCCCTGGACGATGTGCCCGCCGAACCGGGCGCTGGCGGTCATGGCGCGTTCGAGGTTGACCGGGCTTCCGGCCGTCAGAGCGCCCAGGCTGCTGCGGTTGAGCGTCTCGGCCATCACGTCAACGGAGAAGGTCGGGCCGTCGTGCTCCACGACGGTCAGGCAGACGCCGTTGACGGCGATCGACACACCCGGTGCGGCATCCTCGGTCACGAGCGGGCCGCGGACCGTCACCACCGCAGACTCGACGCCGTGTTCGATGGCGACGATCTCGCCGAGCTCTTCGACAATTCCGGTGAACATCATCGTCCTTCTGGGTTGGGTGTGGCGAGACTGGCCCGGATCCTGATGTCCGGGCCGATCAAGGTGACCTCGTCGGGCGTCAGCCGGATGACCTGGTCCATGGCGTGTATGCCGAGGTCTGCCACCGCCGCGATGCCGGAGCCGAGCAGGGCGGGTGCCAGGTAGGCAATGATCTCGTCCACGAGGCCGGCTCCGAGAAACGCCGCAGCCACCGTGGGGCCGCCCTCGAGCCAGACGTGGTGAATCTCCTGTGCGTCCAGCGTCTTCAGGGCCTCAGCCGGGTCGTGGGTGGCGAGCTGGATCGTCTGGGCCCCCGGGCCCAGGATGCGGGCCGACTCCGGGATGGGCCGGAGCCCCATGACAACGCGGAGGGGCTGACGACCGGACGTCACGCCGCCCGGCCCGCGCACGCTCAGCACCGGGTCGTCGGTGATCACGGTCCCGATGCCGACCAGGACTGCGTCGCAGTGGGACCGGAGGCGGTGCACATCTGCCCGCGCCAGCGGCCCCGTGATCCATCGGCTGCTCCCGTCAGCGGCCGCCGAGCGGCCATCGAGAGTTGCCGCGAACTTCCAGGTCACCTTGGGCCGGCCGTTCACGATGGAGAAGGTCCATGCCGCGTTGAGAGCCGTGGACTCCTGCTCCAGCACGCCAACCGTCGTCCGGATGCCCGCAGCGTCCAGGACACCCTTGCCACCACACGCTGAGGGGTTCGGGTCGGTCTGTGCGAAGACGACTCGGGCCACACCAGCGTCGACCAACGCCACCGCGCAAGGTCCGGTCAGCCCGGTGTGCGCGCACGGTTCGAGGGTGACCACCGCGGTGCCTGCACGGGCGGCGGCGCCTGCCTGGCGCAACGCGATGATCTCCGCGTGAGGCGTTCCGGCGCCCGCGTGGAACCCTTCGCCGACGACCTTGCCGTGCTGATCGAGAATGACGGCGCCCACGCGTGGGTTGGGGTCGGCCCGTGGTCCGCGCGCCGCGAGCTCAAGGGCACGATGCATGAGGGCGACGTCGCGCTGGCGCGCTGGTGCGCCGGCCTCGCGGTCCGCCATGTCCTTGCCCCTCGTGCTCGACTCCTGTTCGGGCGAGCTCCGGGCGCGAACGATGACCCGGGGTGTGGCGCGATCGGCGGGCCGATCTGGTCCAGAAAGCGCCAATGACCTGGGTCATCACGACCATCCCACCGATGACCCCGAGATGGGTCACGAACGCGGGCGTCGCTGTTGCTACCTCTCATCCGGACTTTCACCGTCGGCCCGGGAGTTTCACCTGGTTCACCGGCCGCTGGATGCGGTCGGGTCGCGGACTTTAACCGCCGGTTCGGAATTACACCGATCACGGAGCACGTGCGCCCAGTATGTCACCGGCACCTCGGCCCAGAGCATCCGGCTTCGGCGCAAAGGCCTCAACCACGACGTCGAGGGCGCCTCAGGGGCGGGTATGCCGTGCGGCCAGGTCTCGCAGCTGGTCCACCGCCGCCGCGGCAACCTCCGCTCCGTAGACCGCCGACCCGGCGACGAAGACGTCCGCTCCCGCCTCTGCACATGCCTCGATGTTCGCCGCCGTGACCCCTCCATCGACCTGCACCCAGATCTCGCCGCCGCACCTGGCCACCGCCTCGCGCACCTCGCGCACCTTGGGCAGCTGGTCGGCCATGAAGGACTGCCCGCCAAATCCCGGCTCGACCGTCATCACCAGGACCAGGTCCAGCTCGGGCAACAGGTCGGCATAGGGGGCGAACGCGGTGCCAGGTCTGAGCGCCATCCCGGCGCGGGCGCCGAGGGCACGGAGGTTACGGGCCAGCGAGACGGGCTCGCGGGCCGCTTCGATGTGGAACGTGACGCTCGAACCACCGGCCTCGGCGTACATCGGCGCCCAACGGTCGGGGTCGTCGACCATCAGGTGACAGTCCAGCGGGATGGGGCTGACCCGGGCCAGCGCCTCGACGATGGGCAGCCCAAGGGTCAGGTTGGGCACGAAGTGGGCATCCATCACATCGACGTGGGCCCAGTCGGCGTTGGCGATCGCCTTGAGCTCGCTCTCGAGGTTGGCGAAGTCGCAGGCAAGGATGCTCGGAGATATCTGCACGGCCAAACCTTAGGGGTCGGTGTCAGCCGGTCTTGCGCAGGAGCGCGAAGAACATCGCGTCCGTGCCGTGCACGTGCGGCCAGAGCTGGACGAAAGGCCCCTCACCGAGCTGCTCGATGGGGCGGCCCTCGGCGTCCAGGAAGAGGCCGCGGGCGTCCACGATCTCGACATCGTGACGCTTCTTGGTCACGTCGGAGACGATGAACCTGGTCTCAGCCAGGTGCGGGCTGCACGTTGCGTAGCCGATGATCCCGCCGGGCCGGGTGGCCTCGATCGCCGAGACGAGCAGCTCCCGCTGCAGGCCGCCGAGCTCCACGAGATCTGCTGTTGTCCGGCGCCACCGGGCCTCGGGCCGTCGGCGCAGCGCGCCCAGACCCGTGCAGGGCGCATCGACCAGCACGCGATCGTAGGTCTCCGGCTCTTCCTCGCCGATCTCGCGCCCGTCACCGGTGCCGATCATGACCTCGAGGCCGGAGTCGATGGCTGCGCCAAGGGTCTGGCGAACCAGGTCGGTGCGGTGCTCGCTGATCTCGTTGGCGAACAGCGTGGCACCTCGCTGCGCGCCCAGGGTCGCGAGGAGTGCGGTCTTTCCGCCGGGTCCCGCGCACAGGTCCAACCACTTCTCGTGCCCGGTGCCGGTGCTCACCTTCGCGGCTGCCACGGCGAGGGCGACCAGCTGCGATCCCTCGTCCTGCACGGCCGCGCGCCCGGAGCGGACCGCCGGGATCGCCCCCGGGTCGCCTGCGTCCAGGACTGCACCGACCCGCGACAACCGCGACGGCGTCGCGCCGGCACCGGTGAGCTCCTCGACCTCGCACAGACCGGGGCGAGCCACCAGCGAGACCTTGGCCGGCGCATTGTCGCTGATGAGCAGCGCCTCGAGGTCGGCATCCAGCGTCTCGACCGTCGATGCCGCGTGTCCGATCAGCGCCGCTCGCAAAGCCCTGACTATCCACTCGGGATGGCTGTGCAGGACCGCCAGGGCGGTGATCGGGTCCGTCGTGGGGACGACCTGCGCGATCCAGGTGTCCAGGTCCTTCTCGCTGATCCGGCGCATCACCGCGTTGACGAACCCGCCGGCACTGGCTCCGTTGACCTGTCGGGCCAGCCCGACGGTCTGGTCGACGGCGGCGTGGGCAGCGACCCGCATCCCCAGCAGCTGGTGAGCCCCCAGCCGCAGCGTGTCGAGCACATTGCTGTCGATGTCAGCGCTCGGGCGACCGGCGGCGATCGCGATGATCGGGTCATAGAGGCCCCGAAGCCTGGTCGCCCCATAGGTGAGCTCAGTAGCGAAGGCGGCATCGCGGCCGTGAATACCCTTGTCCCGTAGCTCTTTCGGCAACTCGAGATTGGCGTAGGCCCCCTCGGCGACGGCTCGCATCACCGTATAGGCCGCCAGCCTCGCCGGATCGGTCGAGCGCGACCTCTCCGCGGGCCGCGTGACCGAACGCTCGAGGTTGCCGTGCTTGCGCTCGGGTCGCTGGCGACCGGCCGCGTCGCGGCGCTGATCAGGCATCGGCGAACCTCTCCCCCGGCTCAACACGGACGCCGCGCGCCCAGTCTGCGGCGTCCATGGGCTTCTTCCCGTGCGGCTGGACCCTGCCGAGCCGGACCGTGCCGGATGCGGCGCCCACGTGGACTGCCCGCTTCGTTGCGGCGACCTCGCCGGGAGCAATGACCCGGGCGTCGCCGGTCACAAGGGCACTGATGGCCTCCTGATCAGGCGTCACCGGGAGGATCTTGAGCCGCTGTCCGCGAAAGATCGTCCAGGCTCCGGGCTCCGGGGTACAGGCACGAATCTGACGGTCAATCGCCAGTGCCGGGCTGCCCCAGCTGACCCGCGCATCCTGAACGCTGATCTTGGGCGCCAGCGAGACGCCCTCCGCCGGTTGCGGGACGGCGTGCAGGTCTCCGGCCGCGAGAGCGTCCAGCGTGGCCACCAGCAGGCCCGCACCGGCTTGGGCGAGCCTCACGAGCAGGTCACCGGAGGTGTCATCGGGCTTGATCGTCTCGGTCATCACCCCGAATGTCGGGCCGGTGTCGAGCCCCTCCTCGAGCAGGAAGGTCGTGGCGCCGGTGACCTCGTCACCAGCCATGAGTGCGTGCTGGACGGGCGCCGCGCCTCGCCAGGCAGGCAACAGCGAGAAGTGCAGGTTGATCCAGCCATGCGTGGGAATCGTCAGGGCGGACGACGGGATCAACGCGCCGTAGGCCACGATCGGGCAGGCGTCCGGAGCCAGCTCGCGCAGTCGTGCCTGGAAGAGCGGGTCACCGGGTCGACCCGGCGTCAGGACCTCGAACCCCAGCTCGAGCGCCCGTTCCTTGACCGGCGAGGCCACCAGGGAACGGCCACGACCGGCTGGGGCGTCGGGGCGGGTCAGGACCGCGACCACGTCGTGCGATGAGCTGGCCAGAGCATCCAGGCTTGGGACTGCGACGTCCGGGGTGCCGGCAAAGACGAGCCGCACCGGATCAGCGGCCCAGGCCGAAGGTTGCGTGGGGACTGATCTTGACCGTTGGCGGCGCCTGGCCGGCCCACTCGGCCGCGCGGATCGCCTTCATGGCCAGCTTGCGTTGGGCCTTGTCCATGCGGTCGATGAACAGGATGCCATCGAGGTGGTCGGTCTCGTGCTGGACGCAGCGCGCCATCAGCTCCGACCCCTCCAGGGTGACCGGCTCGCCATACTGGTTGAAGCCCTTGGCCACGACGCGCAGCGCCCGCGGGGTGTCATAGAAGATGCCGGGGAAGGACAGGCAGCCTTCTTCGCCCTCCTGCATCTCCGAGGACAGGTCCAGGCTGGGGTTGATCAGATGCCCCGGCTCGTCGTCGACGTGGTAGGTGAAGACCCGCAGGCCCACGCCGATCTGGGGGGCCGCGAGACCAGCGCCCGGCGCGGCCATCATGGTCTCGGTCAGGTCGGTCACCAGCTGGCGCAGCTCCTTGTCGAAGTCAACGACCTCGATGGCGGAAGTGCGCAGCACCGGGTCACCAAAGATGCGGATGTCCTTGATCGACACGAATCTGGTTCCTCGCCTCGGGTGTGCTGGGTGCGTCCATTCTATGGGGGCGGGAGCCGCAGGCCACGCACCGCCAGATCCTCGCGAAGGTGACCGGTGTCGGTGAACAGGATGGCGTCCAGCCCAGCGTCGGCGGCCGCCCTGATGTTGCGTGGGCTGTCGTCGATGAAGACGCAGTGGGCCAGGTCGTGGCCGACCCGTTCCCGGAGGATTCTGAAGATCTCCGGGTCCGGTTTGGCAACGCCCTCCACCCCCGAGACGATGATGTCCTCGAAGAGGCCAAGGAAGGCGAAACGGTTCAGAGCCACAGGGAACAGCTCGCGCGACCAGTTGGTCAGCGCGAAGAGCCGCGTACCGGCCGCGTGCAGCTCCTGCAGGACCTGGACGGTGTCGCCGATCGGGCCGATGAGCGAGTCTGCGTAGTTCTCACGGTAGGCGCGGATGGCCCGCTCCCAGTGCGGGTGCGAGGTCACGGCCACCTCCTCGCCTTCGCGCCACGAACGCCCGGCGTCCTGCTCGTGGTTCCACGCCATGAAGTCGAAGTCCTCGTCGGCCAGGAAGCGCGTTGCCTCCTGCTCGCCAACGCTCTTGGCGATGGCTGGATGTGGGTCCCAGCTGATCAGGACGTTGCCGATGTCGAAGACCACGGCATCCACCGGGGCCTCCTCGGGCACTGGGGCATCGAGCAGGTCAGCCATGTCCTGGACCCTAGCCGGGTCGACGGCGGGGCGCTCAGCCGAACCCGTCGCTCGGGTCGACCCGAACGCCGATGGCCTCCTTCTCCTTGCGCGCGCTGCGAACCGCCTTCAGGTGCGTCAGCGCAGTCGTCAGCGCCGGGCCGTCGTCCAAGGTCGTGCGCAGCAGGAGCTGGATCCTTGGGCCGGCGTCGGACGCCGGGCCACCGATCGGCGACCAGGGCAACGGACCGAGCCGTTCGACCGAGTCGGCCAGCCCCGCCAGCTCAACGGCACGCTGGACCGCCACCCGGGAGCCAACCAGCTGCGCCATCCGGACGGTAGGAGGCAGTGAGAGCTCCAGCCTTTCGGCCAGCTCCCGCCCGGCGAACCACTCCGGGTCCCACCGGACCAGCGCCTCCACGACCGCCAGCGTCGTGTGGGCCGGTGCCCCGCAGAGCACCACGACTCCCCCGGAACCGGCGCCCCTCGTCAGTGCTGCCGCCGCCATCCACCTGCGCAAAGCCTCCTCCGAGACATCCAGCGTCGGCCGGTCCAGGGATGCCCAAGCATCGAGCAAGAGCGTTGCGGCATAACCGTTCTCGGCAACAGGTTCAGCGCCGGGCGTGGCAATGACCAGGCTCGGTCTGCCGGCGACCGAGGGCAGCACCTCACCTGCGCCCGAGGTATGCAGCGGCACTCCCGGGAAGGCCCGCCCGAGCTCCTCAGCCGTTCGACGGGCCCCCACCACGCTTGACCGCACGGTCCGGCCGCCACAGCTGCCGCACTCGAAAGCCCCGACGGCCCGCCCACACCAGCGGCACGCCGGCTCCGCATCCCCCGCGTTCAGGGCCAACGGCCCGTGGCAGCGCGCGCACCGCGCCGGCTCGCGACAGGCCTGACAGGACAGCGACGGGACGTAACCCCGGCGGGGAACCTGGATCAGGACCGGCCCGTGCTCCAGCGCGCTCTTGGCTGCTCGCCACGCGGCGGAGGGCAGATGTGCCTGGGCGGATGGGCCGTCGCGTTCGATATCGGTGCCCTCGCCCGCCACAACGACACGCGGCGCGGCCAGGCGCCGGGTGGCCGGGTCGGCGACCAGCGAACGCACCTTCCCCGACCCGACCCACAGCTGGACCGACGTCGTTCGCGTGAAGCCGCCGGACAGCATGGCAGCGCCCTCCAGCCCTGCCCGGGCGCGAAGAACCTCGCGGACGGCCGGATAGGGCGCCCGGGGCTCGACGAGCACGTCGTCACCGTCGTCCCACCAGGCCACCAGCCCCAGGTCGCGCACAGGGGCGAAGACTGCCGCTCGCGTTCCCACCACGCACCTGACATGCCCTCGCAGCACCTTCAGCCAGGCCGTGTAGCGCGCCTGCGGACCCTGGCCTGCCGTGAGACGGACATGGCGCCCGACGCCCAGCAACGACTGCAGGGCGTCGTCGACCCGGTCGACATCGCGGTGGTCAGGAACCACGATCAGGGCACCACGCCCCGCGGCGAGCGAGGTCGCTGCGGCCACCGCCATCGCGGCCGGCCAGTCGGCGTCCCCCTGCTGGCCGGGCAGCGCGAGCCACGACGCCGCCGGAGCGTCGCCCGCGGCGAGGTGTCGCAGGAAAGAGGCCCCCGCCGGGTAGCTCGACCACGGGCCGGGCTCCGGCGCCGTCAAGTCCCCAGCCTCCGCTTCCGCTGACGCCCGGGCTTCCATCGGCAGGTTCTTCTCGGCTGTGGCGTGCCGGGGCGGGACGGCAAGGCGGACCACGTCACCCAGGGTCCCGGCATACCTGGCGGCGACCTCGCGAGAGAGCGCCAGCACCGCCGGGGTGAGGACGGCCTCAGGGCTGACCACCTTGCGAAGGGGCGCGAGGGTGCCCTCGTGCTCGGCCGTCGCGGCCCGCGCGAGGACGAAGCCGTCGACGTCCTGCCCGGCGAACCGCACCTTCACCCGCGCTCCGGGCACCGCGAGGTCGGCCATGGACCTGGGCACGAGGTACTCGAAGGGGCGATCGAGATGCGCCAGCCCGACGTCCACAAGGACGAGCGCGACCGGATCGACCTCGGCGGGCTCCTGGACCGTGGGCAGCACCCTCGCGCGCCCCCGCGGCGACGGGACGGCACGGACGAGCGAGAGCTGTTCGCCCGCCCGCTCTGTCGCCCCGGTCTGCATGGCCCAAGGTCTATCGCATGGCACCGACGATGGTCACACCCGGCGCGGTGACCTCAGCCGGAAACGGCAGCCCGGAGCTGCTCGACGCGGTCGGTGCGCTCCCAGGTGAAGGCATTCGCGACGCCGACGGCGCTGGTGCGGCCGAAGTGGCCGTACGCGGCGGTGGGGGTGTAGATGGGGCGCAGCAGGTCGAGGTCCTCGATGATCGCAGCAGGGCGCAGATCGAACACCTTGTTGATGGCGCTCTGGATCTTGTCGGCGGCAACGGTCTCGGTGCCGAAGGTCTCGACGTAGAGGCCGACCGGCTGAGCCTTGCCGATCGCATAGGCCACCTGCACCTCGCAGCGACGGGCCAGGCCCGCAGCCACGATGTTCTTGGCCACCCAGCGCATGGCGTAAGCCCCTGATCGGTCCACCTTGCTGGGGTCCTTGCCGGAGAACGCGCCGCCGCCGTGGCGGGCCGTGCCGCCGTAGGTGTCGACGATGATCTTGCGTCCGGTCAGGCCGGCGTCACCCATCGGGCCACCGATCTCGAAGCGCCCGGTCGGGTTGATCAGCATCCGGTAGTCGGAGATGTCCAGCTCGGTGCCGGCAGCGACCAGCTCGTCAAGGACGGGCTTGATGACCTGGTTCTCCATGTCCGGCTCGAGCAGACCCCCCAGCGAGATGTCAGCGGCGTGCTGGGTCGACAGAACGACGGTGTCGAGCTTGACCGCCTTGTCCCCGAGGTAGGAGATGGTGACCTGGGTCTTTCCGTCAGGACGCAGGTAGGCGACCTCGCCGGACTTGCGCACGGCCGACAGGCGCTCCGCAAGCCGATGGGCGAGGTGGATCGGCAGCGGCATCAGCTCAGGGGTGTCCTCGCAGGCGTAGCCGAACATCAGCCCCTGGTCGCCCGCGCCCTGCTTGTCCATCGGGTCGACGCCGCCGGTGCGGTTCTCGTAGGCCGTGTCGACGCCCTGGGCAATGTCCGGCGACTGCTGGCCGATCGAGATCGAGACGCCGCACGACAGGCCGTCGAAGCCCTTGACCGACGAGTCGTAGCCGATCTTCAGGACCGTGTCGCGCACGATCTGCGGGATGTCAACGTAGCCGCTCGTGGTCACCTCGCCGGCGACGTGCACGAGCCCGGTGGTGACCATGGTCTCCACCGCCACCCGGCTGGTCCGGTCCTCGTCGATCATCGCGTCCAGGATCGCGTCGCTGATCTGGTCGCAGATCTTGTCGGGATGACCCTCGGTGACGGACTCGGACGTGAAGAGACGTGCGGACATATGGATGCTCCTTGCTTGCAGCGGCTGCTGGCTGATGAACTCGCGAAAGGCTATCCCGAGGCCAGGACATCCTGTATGACGTCCCACACCGTGGCGGCCACGGAGTCCTTGGGTGCCGGGCCGGCCCCGATGACTGCGTCGACGCCGCGTCGCAGGATCTGGACGGTGTTGGTGTCCTGCCCGAAGGTCTTGTCGACGCCAACCTCGTTGGCCACGAGCACGTCGCAGCCCTTGCGCGCCAGCTTGTCGCGCGCGAGGTCAAGAACGGTGTGCCCCGGATCGCCGGTCTCGGCAGCGAAGCCCACGATCACCGGGGAGGTCGCCGAACCCCTGGACTGGACCAGCTCGGCCAGGACGTCGGGGTTGCGGACCAGGTCGATGGTAGGCGCCGGCTGGTCCCCGGGAGGCGTGCCGGGCGTGGCGTCAGGGTGGGCCTTCTTGATCTTGACGTCGGTGTAGTGCGCGGGCCGGAAGTCGGCCACCGCAGCGGCCATCACGACGACGTCGGACTCCTGCGCCGCCTTGGCCACCGCCTCGCCGAGCTCGACGGCGGTATGGACCGGCACCAGCGTCACCCCTTCGGGCACGGGCAGCTCCACGTTGGCCGAGACCAAGGTGACGTCGGCGCCTCTGGCAACGGCCACCGCAGCGAGCGCGTAGCCCTGCTTGCCCGAGGATCGGTTGCCAAGAAAGCGCACCGGGTCCATGGGCTCTCGCGTGCCACCCGCGCTGATGACGACCCGTCGCCCGGCCAGAGCCCCGCTGGTTGCGCCCAAACCACCGTTCTGCGTTGATTCGGTCGCCGATTCGGTGGTTTCGGCGCAAGAAGCTGGGGGGGTGGCGGC
Organism: Micrococcales bacterium; assembly: GCA_031406655.1. Taxonomy (GTDB): domain Bacteria; phylum Actinomycetota; class Actinomycetes; order Actinomycetales; family Dermatophilaceae; genus UBA4719. The sequence goes on along the minus strand of JANOHS010000607.1, from coordinate 2,198 downwards.
GGACAGGAGCTCACGGCATACGGCGAAGATGTCCTCGGGCTCCGGCAGCCGGCCCAGGCCGGTGTCGGCTCCGGCCAGTCGCCCGGACGCCGGGTCGATCACGTGCACCCCGCGAGAGCGAAGCATCGCGATATTGGCCACCGTGGCCGGGTGCTCCCACATCTCGGTGTGCATCGCCGGCGCCAGGACCACTGGGCAGTGAGCGGTCAGCAGGGTGTTGGTCAGCAGGTCGTCGGCCAGACCGTGGGCCGCCCTGGCCACCAGATCCGCGGTCGCCGGTGCCACGACGACCAGATCGGCACGCTGACCCAGGCGGACATGCGGCACCAGGTGGACGTCGGTCCAGACATCGCTCGAGACGGGCTTGCCGGACAGCGCCGCCCACGTGGCCGCTCCGACGAAGTTCAGCGCAGCGGCCGTGGGCACGACAGTCACGTCATGCCCACTCTCGGTGAACAGCCGCAGCAGCGAGCAGGCCTTGTAGGCGGCGATACCGCCGCTGACCCCAAGGACCACCCGTGCGCTTGTCACCATCTGCCAGGCCGGCTCAGCCCTCGGTGGGTGTGGAGGTCAACAGACGCTCGTTGATCTCACGCAGGGCGATGGACATCGGCTTCTCGTGGACCCTGGTCTCGACCAGCGGCCCGACATACTCGAGCAGGCCCTCGGAGAGCTGCGAGTAGTACGCGTTGATCTGGCGCGCGCGCTTGGCGGAGTAGATGACCAGGGCGTACTTGGAGTCCGCCACGTTGAGCAGGTCGTCGATCGGCGGGTTGGTGATGCCCTCTGGGGCAGCCTGCGTACCTGACACGGTCAATCTCGATTCGTCGATGAAAGATGAATGCAGCAACTAGCGGCACCCGAAAAAGATCAGGCGCCCATCAATGATACGAGTTCTTCGCTGGCCCGTTGAACATTGTCGTTCACGATGGTGACATCGAACTCCTGCGCAGCCGCCAGCTCCTGCCGCGCCGTCCTCAGCCGTACGCGCCTTTCCTCCGGGGTCTCCGTGCCGCGTCCGACCAGCCGCCGGACCAGCTCGTCCCAGCTCGGTGGGGCCAGGAAGACGAACAGGGCCTCCGGCTTCTGCGCCCGGACCTGGCGCGCGCCCTGCAGATCGATCTCCAGCAGGGCCTTCCTGCCCGCTGCGAGAGCGTCCTCCACCGGCTGGCGCGGTGTGCCGTACTTGGCCCGCCCGTGGACCACGGCCCACTCCAGGAACTCCCCCTGCGTGCGCATCCGCTCGAACTGCTCGTCGTTGACGAAGTTGTAGTGCACGCCGCAGACCTCGCGCGGGCGTGGCTTGCGGGTGGTCGTCGAGATCGACACCCACACGTCCGGGAAGTTCCGGCGGATGTATGCCGCGACCGTTCCCTTGCCGACGGCTGTGGGGCCGGCCAGAACCACCAGCCGGCTCTTTGGGGTCATCTGGGGTCGGTCAGGCCGGTTCGAAGCGTTCGATCAGAGCCGCGATCTGGTTGGTACCCAAACCCCGGACCCGGCGCGTCTCGGAGATGCCGACCTCGTCCATGATCTGGCGGGCCCGGACCCGGCCGACACCGGGCATCGACTCCAGCAGGGCCGAGACCTTCATCTTGCCGACGATGTCGTTCGTCTTGCCATCGGCGATGACCTCGGACAGCACCCCCTGTGCGTACTTGAGCCGGTTCTTGACTGCCGCCCGCTCACGACGAGCGACCGCAGCCTTTGCCAGGGCCTCGGTGCGCTGCTCGGGTGTCAGCTGGGGAAGCGCCACAGTCTGTCTCCTCCTCGGACGAATCCAATGAGCCCATCGCATTGTCGGCCGATCTGGCCATGGGATGAGGCGTGTTGCCCGAAACCTAGCGAGTCCGGACGCGGCCTGGCAACGAGGGGTGTCAACCGGTGCTCAGAATCACCCGCAGCTGCCGAGCCGTATGCCGCGCCGCAGCCCTCAGCGCGCCGCGGTCAGGCCCCGCCCCGAGGATCTCCCGGCTGCTGCTGGCCAGCACGTTGCCCAACGCCGCCCCGAACACCGTGCGCAGGTCGTCCGCGGTTGCCCCCTGTGCTCCCACGCCGGGCGCAAGCAGGGGCGCGTTGGCCCCGGCCAGGTCCAGACCCAGCGTCTGAACCGCCTCGCCGACCGTCGCGCCGACCACCAGACCGATGCTGCCAAGCTCCCCTGTTCCGGCGTGGGCAGCGTTCTGCGAGCTCACACC
>JANOHS010000604.1:0-7454 GCA_031406655.1 Micrococcales bacterium | reverse complement strand
GGAGGTCGGCGACGCGGACCTGCTGCTTCACGTCGTCGACGGTTCCCACCCTGACCCTGAGGGTCAGATCTCGGCCGTGCGCGCCGTGCTGGCCGAGGTCGGTGGCCACCAGATCAGGGAGGTCATCGTCGTCAACAAGGCCGACGCGGCCGACCCCGAGGTCCTGGACCGGCTCCGGCGCAGCGAGACGCACTCGGTCATCGTCTCGGCGCGTACCGGCGAGGGGCTCGACGAGCTCAGCGCCCTCATCGCCGACGAGCTGCCCAGGCCCGACATCGAGGTCACCGTGCTGCTGCCCTATGACAGGGGCGACCTGGTCAACAGGCTGCACCGCGAGGCCGAGATCCTCACCACCGAACACACCGAGCACGGCACCCGGGTCGAGGCCAAGGTCCACCAGACCCTGGTCGACGAGCTCACGGCATACGCCGTCTGAGGCATTGCCTCTCCACCACTTCCACCTCGTTCCCTGCTGTATGGCGGGTGTCACTCCCGGCGCGTAACCCATTTGCCGGGACAAGTGCCGATCGACGTGACATGTTGGGAATCTGAGGAGAGGGCGTGTGCGATGGACGAAATCTTGTCGGCAATTCCGGTCTGGGGCCTGGTGGCGCTGGGCATCCTGGGCGTGGTCCAGATCACGCTCGACGTGATCGCCCTGCTCGACCTGTACCGACGCCCGAGCGACCAGCTGGTCTTCGCTAACAAGTGGATCTGGGTCGCAGTCATCCTGCTCGCCAGCACCATCGGCCCGATCGTCTACCTGGCGGCCGCCCGCAAGCCCGCCGCTCTCACTGACGGGTCGGCGCCGCCGGCATCGACGGCGGTCCACACCGACAAGGTCGCCGACGCCCTCTACGGACCGCGGGGCGACCGCGACGAACCTGGCGACACCGTCCGGCGATGAGCGCAGCAATCCAGATTGCAGGGCTGACAAAGGTCTACGGCGAGAAGCCCGCTCTCGACCGGGTTGACCTGGTTGTCGAGGAAGGCTCGATCTTCGGGTTCCTGGGCCCCAACGGAGCCGGAAAGACGACGACCCTTCGCATCCTGACCGGGCTCGCGCAGGCCACCAGCGGCTCCGTGCAGATCCTCGGCCACGACGTCGCATCGGCCGGCAACCCGGTTCGCGCCGAGATCGGCTTCCTGCCGGACGTGCCCGGCTTCTACGAGTGGATGACGGCCGAGGACTTCCTTCGCTTTGCCGGAGGGCTCTTCGGGATCAGGGGACCAGTACTTGACGAGCGTCTCGGGATGCTGCTCGACCTGGCTGGCCTCAGCGATGTGAGGACGAAGATCGGCGGTTACTCACGCGGGATGAAGCAGCGGCTCGGCGTGGCCCAGGCCCTTGTCAACGCACCGAGGTTGCTGCTGCTCGACGAACCGACCAGCGCGCTGGACCCGATGGGGCGCAAGGACGTTCTCGACATGCTCACGTCGCTGCGTGGGCGCACTACCGTGTTCTTCTCCACCCACATCCTGGCCGACGTCGAGCGCGTCTGCGACACGGTGGCGATCCTCGACCGCGGTCGCGTCGTCGCCCAAGCGCCCATCGACGAGCTCAAGGCGCGCTATGGACAGCAGAAGGTGGTGGTCGAGGTCACCGGCGGCGCCGACGAGCTGGCCGAGGAGATCCGACGTCAGCCGTGGGCGAGCGGGGTCGCGCTCGGGTCCAACGGTGCCATCGAGATCACCGTGAAGGACGTTGGGGGTGCGCAACACGAGATACCGGCCATGGTTGCCGCGCGACGAATTGGCCTGACACGCATGGAGGCCGGCGAGATGGGGCTCGAAGAGGTCTTCGTCGAGCTGGTCGGAGGTGCCTCGCGGTGAGCGGGTTCGCAGCATTCGCAGGCAAAGAGGCTCGAGAGATCCTGCGCACCTGGCGCATCTGGGTGCTCCCCGGGATCCTGCTGTTCTTCGCGTTGACCGGCCCGGTGCTGGCCAGGTTCACCCCAGAGATCCTGGGCGCCCTGGCCGGCGACCAGCTCAAGGGCTTCAAGGTGCCGACACCGACCTATCTGGATGCCTACGCCCAATGGATCAAGAACCTGTCGCAGATCGGTCTGTTCGCCCTGATCATCATCTACGGGAGCATCATCTCCGCGGAGCGCAAGAGCGGGACGGCAGTTCTGGTGCTCACCAAACCGGTCTCGCGGACGGCCTTCGTCATCGCCAAGGCAGTCGTCCACTCGGCGTTCCTGGCATTCCTGGTGGTCGCCGGAACGCTGCTCACCTGGGGGCTCACCGCGGTGGTGTTCAAGGAGGCACCGGGCTCGGAGCTGTGGTCCGCGGCGCTGGTGTGGCTCGTGTTCGGCATCCTCTTCATCGCTCTGATGACGCTTCTGTCCGTGGTCATCGGCTCCGCCGCCGGAGCTTCCGGCGCCGGACTCGGTACCTACGCGCTCGTGTCGATCGCGGCGATCTGGAAGCCCCTGGGCACCTACTCACCGGCGGCCCTGTCCACCCAGCCCGCGGCGCTCGCAGCCGGACACGACGTCGCGGTCCTGTGGCCCGTGCTGACATCGCTACTGCTCGCAGCCGTGCTCATCGCGCTCGCCACCGCCGCCTTCCGGCGCAGGGACCTGTAACAGGGGTCCGGCAGTCCCTGGTCGGCGAGCTCACGGCATACACCATCTGCCCCATGTTGGCGATGACTGTGAGGTTTCGGCCGCTCTGACGACCCAAACCCCACAGTCATCGCCAACATCGGGGGGGGGTCGATCTCAGGTCGACGGCGTTTCCGATCCGGCCCGGGCCGAGCTCCCCAGCGGTTGGGGGATCATCGACGATCGGGCCTCCTGGAGGAGGACTCGCTCCGCCCGGTCGTAGACGGCCTGGGCTGAGGCGGGGCTGTCTCCAACAGCCGTCATCCCGACGCGACCGAGCTCGGTGATGCAGCTGATCATGTGGAAAACCACTCCGGTCTGGCGCGCCTGGTCGAAGTGGATGCCGGACCGGGCCACGAGGTCGAACAGGTCGTCCACCCGAAGCCCTCGCAGGCTGGGATCCTCGAGATGGTCAGTGGCCACGAGATGCCGCTCGCGACCGGCGGGCGTCAGGAACAGCGCAGTATCCGGGTGGTAGCGACCGTCGGTCAGGAACTGGAGGGTGAGGAACGGGTGTGTGGTCCCGCCCTTGCGGATGTTGACCTCGATGGCGTACGGGGTCCACGTCTGGCCGCGTCGAACCACCACGAAGTCGAGCGCGAACCTGCCGAGAACACCCTTCGTCGTGAGGACCCGACCCACGAGGAGTGCATCCTCAGTGATGGCGCGCGCATAGGCCGGGTCGGCCGGGAACGTGCAGCCGAGGTAGGACTGTCCGCTGGGGCCGCCGAGGACCTGGTCATGCGTGGACAGGAGCTCGATCTCCCCGAGCGGAGTAATCCGCAGCTGCACGCTCGGACTGCGCAGCTCCTCCCCGGTGATGAGCTCTTCGACGATGCCGGCGCGTTCCTGCAGCTTGGCCATGAAGGCATCGACGGTGACGTCCTTGGCCTCCAGCTCCATCTGTTGCAGCCGCTTTTCGAGCTCCGCCGCCTCAGGACCATCACCGGGCGGGGGCAGATCCCGCAGGTCCACCACCGCGTTGCCCGCACCGGATACGCCCTCGTTGAGCTTGACCATGGCCTCCCCGATGCCCGGACGTTGGGACCGCAGTGCGCTCAGTGCCTGTATGACGTCCGCCGCCGACCTGACGTCCTCGAAGCCGGCCGGGTGGTGCACTCCCGCCTCGGCGAACACCCGCCGGCATCCGGTCTTGGTGCCCAGGGGGAACAGCCGGGGATCGGCGCCGTACATCGGGATGCCCAACACGATCGACAGGTCCCGTTCGAGACCGGTCGTGTTGTACGGCACCAGGTGTGACCGGGAGCGATCGGGGACGAGGGAGCCGATCTGTGCCAGTAGCCGCGGTCGTTCCAGCAGCTTCTCCGTCAGCGGGCGCGATGACGAGTCCCCCACGGCCACGAGCGAGAGCCTGGCCCTCGCGTGGCTTGGGATGACTCCGGGAAGCAACGCCAGGTAGTACTCGACGATCGAGGGGTTGATCGGCATCGAGGTCACGTAGATCATGCGAAGGCGTGGCTGACGAAGAAGGAGAAGCAGGAACAGGAACCGCTCTTCCATCGCCTGGGTGAGCCCGCCCGCGCGCGCCACCACCCGGTCGACCGTCACCGACGGCACGACGACGACAGACTCTCCCGGCTCGTTGAGTCGCATCCGCTTCCACACCTCGGGCATCCCCGACTGGATCCTGTCGAATGCGAGGTTGCGCGCGTCCTCGTCGAGCTCGTCCAGGGTCAGCCCCTCGGTGCCCCCGCCTCTGGTCGTCACGGCGCTGCCCGCGCTGCGTCCAGTCCCACGATCTCGTATGACTCAATGGCCCGCGAAAAGCCTTGCAGCGCAAGGAGCCCGATACCTCGACCCACGACAACGTCACCGGCGCCGGTCAGCACCCGTTGGGTGACCAGGATCTGCCCGGCCGCAGCTTCTTCGCACAGGCGGGCCGACAGGTTGGTCACCGTGCCGATGGCTGCATAGTCGTACCGGCCTTCGAACCCGACCCGCCCCAGCGTCGCGAAGCCCTGGGCGATCCCCACTCCGAACCCGAGCTCGTGGCCCAGACCGCGCCAACCCTCTGACAGCTCGGCTACCCGCGCTCGCATCGCCACGGCCATCCGCACCGCGCGCTCCGGGGCGTCGGAGCACGGGACCGGGTCGTTGAAGAACACGAGGAGCCCGTCACCCGCGAAGTGCTCCAACGTTCCTTCGAACCGGAACACGAGGTCCCCCAGGGCTTGGTGGTACTGACCGAGGACCGACATGACCTCCTCCGGCTCGGAGGTCTCGGCGAAGGAGGTGAACCCGCGCAGGTCGCAGAACACGGCGGTGATCTCGCGCCGGTGGCTCAGCAGGAAGGCTTCATCCCCGCTCTCCACGACCAGCTTCGCGATCTGCGGGGACAGGAAGCGGCGCAGTCGCCCGAGTCGCTCGAGCTCGTCCACCTGAGCGCTGACGCGGGCCTCCAGCTCGTGGTTCCATGCAGCGAGCTCAGCCGCTTGGGCGGTGATGGTGTCGTGGTACCGCTTCACCCGCACCAGCGAGCGCACTCGCGCCAGCAGCTCGGCCGGGTCGAAGGGCTTGCTGATGAAGTCGTCGGCGCCGGCCTCGATGGCACGCACCTTCTGCTCTTCACCGCTGGCCGTGATCATCACCACCGGCAGGAAGGAGGTGAGCGGGTTGGACCGTATGCGGCGGCAGGTCTCGTAGCCGTCGAGCCCGGGCATCAGGATGTCGAGAAGGACCAGGTCCGGCACCTGCGTCGCGAGCACCTCAAGTGCTTCCTCTCCCGACGCTGCGGAAAGCATCGTGAAGCCTCGCGGGGACAGGACCGCGTCCAGCAGCTTGATGTTCTGGGGCAGGTCATCGACCGCGAGAATCGTGGCGTCGTCGGTAGTCACTTCTGGTCCTCCTGTCGAAGATGGGCTCTGACCTGGTCAGGAAAGCTCCGCACGCTGATCGGCTTCTCGAGGTAGCCGTCGAAGCCCTCTCCGAGCGCCTGCTCCCGATCTGTCGGCATGGCGAAGGCAGTCAGGGCGACCACCGGGATCGCGGATGTGCCCGGATCTCCCCTCAGCTGTGACAACGCCTCGTGCCCGTCGATGCCCGGCAGCTGGAGATCCATCAGGATCAGGTCAGGTGGGGAGGTCCTGGCCTGGCTCACGGCATCCTCGCCCGAGGTGGCGACACGGACGATGAACCCGGCATACTCCAGGACGTCTCTGGCCAGCTTGAGGTTCCTCTCGTTGTCCTCGACCAGGAGAACCACCGGATCGCTCATCCTGCCTCCCGTCCGGGCCCGGCCAGACGGTCTGGCGTTGACTCAGTCACCCGCCGGATCGAAGCCAGAAGCTGGTCCTTGGCAACCGGTTTGACCAGGTAGTCGGACGCCCCCAGGGCGATGCCGCGCGAACGGTCGGGGAATACCGAGACGACGACCACCGGGATCGGTGCGGTCTTCGGATCGGTTTTGAGGGTGCCCAGGACGTCCCAGCCGTCCATACCGGGCAGAAGGATGTCGAGGATGACCGCTGCCGGCCGAAGGGAACGGATCGCCTCCAGGCCCTCCTCACCGGTGCGTACGACGACCGCTCGGAAGCCGGCTCCCGAGAGGTGCAGTGCCGCCAGCTCCGATGAGCTGGCGTCGTCCTCGATCACCACGGCAACCGGTCGGTTGTCGTCAACCGGCCTGGACCTCCACAGCTGAGGCGAGGGCACCAGGGCGGCCGACGCCGGGTCCTGCGGGATCGAGAACCCGAATGTGCTGCCCACTCCCGGATCGCTGGTCAGCCACAGCCTGCCGCCGTGCAGCTCCACGATTCGCTTGGTCAGCGTGAGACCCAAGCCCGTTCCCTCGACCTTCGAGGCAGACCGCCCACCCTGCTGGAAGGAGTCGAAGATCCTTTCCTGGTCCGCGGGCAGGATACCGACGCCGGTATCACTGACAGTCACGATGAAGTCGGCTGCCTCCCTCCGAGCGGCCACGCTGATGCGGCCGCCGTCCGGCGTGAACTTCACCGCGTTGCTGAGCAGATTGAGCAGCACCTGTTTGAAGCGCAGCTCGTCCGCCGTGATCGAGCCCAGCTCGGGTGCGATGTCAAGGTGAGTGGTGATGCCATGCTGCGTCGAACGCTCACGCACCAGGGACATGGCGTACTGCACCGCGTCCCAGGCCGGGAACGTGGTGAGCTCGAGCTCCATCTGGCCGGCCTCGACCTTGGAAAGGTCCAGGACGTCGTTGAGCAGGGCCAGCAGGTGCCTGCCCGAGCCGAGGATGTCCTGCAGGTAGTCCGCCTGTCGCTCGTTGAGCTCGCCGAACATTCGCTCGAGGAGCACCTCGGAGAAGCCGATGACCGCGTTCAGCGGCGTGCGCAGCTCATGCGACATGCTGGCCAGGAACTCGGACTTGTGCGCGCTGGCCTCGGCAAGCTCGATGCTCTGACGCTCGAGCTGTTGGTACAGACGGGCGTTCGTGAGCGCCACAGCAGACTGGGAGGCGAACGCCGAGAGCATCTCGCAGGTCTCCTCGCTGAAGGCGCCTGGTGTCTTGCGGCGGACGACGAGGGCACCCACGACATGGTCCTGACGCACCAACGGAATGGCTACCAACGACCGCCATCCCCCGTCATACAGAACTCTCAGGTGTGGATCAAGCTCGGCGAGCTCGAGGTTGGAGAGTTGAATAGCCTGTCGTGACAAGGCTGCTCGACCTACGAGGGTCTCGTCCACGTGAATCCGGGTGGTTCGCAAGGCTTCGATCACCGCGGGACTCGTTCCGTATGCCGTCCTGACACCGAAGAGGTGCGTGTCCTCGTCGTACTCCATCAGTGAGCCTCCGTCTGTCCCGGAGAGCTCAACGGCATGTGTGACGATCGTCGTGAGCACCTCGTC
>JANOHS010000556.1:0-4035 GCA_031406655.1 Micrococcales bacterium | reverse complement strand
ACGATCTCGCCGCCGTACTTCTCGATGAGGTGGTGAAGCTGCAGCTTGGCAGCCTCGGCGTCGACTGACACTTTTGTGTTGTCGAGGGCGAACAGAGTTTCGTACAGCGTTGTCGGCATCGTCAACCTCGAAAAAATCACTCGTGCCCTGCGTATGTCCCCCGCATGACAACGGCGGCCCCCCAGCGCCAGCGTGGGAGGCGGACCGACCGAGTGCGGTGCGACATTTCGCCGCCTGAGCTCTCCCAACAAAGACAGGTTTGGCCGAGGCACGGCCACAGTCGATAGGTTTGAGTCGTGTCTCGCAACCGGACCCTTGCTTGCGTCTTCGCGCACCCAGACGACGACGCGTACGGGGTTGCGGGCAGCGTCGCGCTGCACGCCAATGAGCCAGACTTCCGGTTTGTCCTGGTTCACGCTTCGTTCGGCGAGCATGGGGACATTCGAGTTGGATTCCCGGCCACGCGAGAAACGCTTGGATCCATTCGCCAGTCCGAAGATGAAGCCGCATGGGGCGCCCTCGGCCGCGTGCCCGACCGTCACGAGTGGCTAGGTCTGTCTGACGGCGGCGTCGCCGAGGTTCCCTTCGATGACGTTGTCTCGGCGGTCGCGCGGATCCTGGACGAGGAGGATCCCGCCGTTGTCGTCACGTTCGGCCCCGACGGGATCTTCGGGCACCCCGACCACATCGCGATCGGTGCAGCCACCGACGAAGCCTTCGCGCGACTGCGTTCCGAGAACAGGTCGGGCTTCCAACGCCTCGCGCACGGCGCGGTCCCCCAGTCAGTGTTCGAGCGGTGGAACCGCCAACGCGCCGAGCTCGGGCTTCACACTTTCGACCCGACGCAGACTTACCACATGCGCGGCATCCCGGACGAGCAGATCCGTATCACCGTCGACTGTCGAGAAGCCGCCGACCGCATCGTGGCCGGCCTTCGCGAGCACAAGAGCCAACTGCACGTCATATCGGACGACCCGACGAACACCGCTCAGTGGGAGCGGCGCGTGGGGCGGGAGTGGTACGCGATCGCCTGGCCTAAGCGCGAACGCGATGCACCTATGCTGACCGACCTTTTCGAAGGTCTCACCTGACTCTCCTAGGGCTGGCCCGGAGTGCGAAAGTCATTCCGCCGCGAGACTGCCCGTCAGCCACGACGCAGTCGCACTGGCTCAGAGGCACTGGACTCGCGTCCTACGCTGACTGGATGCTCGAGCTGGACGCAATCGACGTTGAGGATATCGCCACCGCGCTGGCGGACCAGACTGACTACGAGCATCGATGGCTGATCGATCCGCGCACGGGCGAGGTGGTCTTCTGGACCAGCGACACGGGCATCGACGGTGAGAACCCCGTCGAGATCGAGAAGTTGGACCTCATAGTCATCGACCCCCTCCCGTCCTACGTGTGGTATCAGGACATGGTCGACTTCTCCGAGGGCATCAGCGACCGGGCCGCCAGTCAACGCCTGAGCGCGTCGCTGCAGGGGAAGGGAGCGTTCCGGCGCTTCAGGACCCAGTTGTACGAACACCATCCCGAGCTGATCTCGGTCTGGCAGGCCATGCGAGATGCCAGGGCCCGACTCCGGGCCGTCCGGTGGTTGGTGGAGCAAGGGCTCATCGGGGAAGGCGCCGTTCAACAGTTCACGAGCGACCACCCGGAGCCCCGCCTTCCCTGAAGCCCAGTGCGCGCGGCGGTGTCCTACCTAGCCCGTTACTCCGGGCGCATCCACACCCTGTACGCATACCAGTTGCGGGAGTGGCGGACAACCGGATCTGCTTGACCAGTGACCGCCGCGCCGCATTGACGTTGTAGGGACCAAGGTCCTTATGCGCGATGTACGCCACGGACGTCAGCGGCTCGCCGAATATCGATCAGGGGGAGCCGGTGGCGAGCGCCCGCGCTACGCGGGTCTCCAGCGAACGCGGGTAGCGCTGTATGCCGTTCGGCAGATCTGCGGTCTGCCCGCTCAGGAGGGCATCGAGCCCGAGCAGCATGATCGCCGCGAAGGGATCGAACAGCTGGGGAGCGGCGATCCCGAGCCCGGCTGCGAGGTTGACCAGGCTGCCCCGATTGAGCAGGTACACCCGCCGACCGTCGAGCTCAAAGCGCTCCAGATGTCGTCGAACCGGGGTGCTCGGATGACGGTCGAGCCAGTCGACGTCGATCTCGCGATCGCTGTGGCCGACGTTGACGAGGATCGCGCCGTCGGCGACCTGCGACAGCTCCTGCTCACCCAGCACGCCGTCGAACCCAGTGGCGGTGACGATCACGCTCGCGCAGCGGAGGGCCGCGGCCATCTCGGCGACACGGCACCCGTCGTGCCGTGCCTGGACGAGCCGCACCGGATCGAGATCGACGACGGTGACGACGGCGCCGAGATCGCGGGCGCGAGCGGCGACGCCCTGGCCCACTGGCCCGAACCCGACCACGACGACCTCACGCCCAAACAACGCCAGACCCGTGATGGCCGTGAAGGCAGGCCACGTCTCGACGCCGACGTGGTGACGGTTGTGGATCAGCTCCTTGAGCGCGATCCCGTTCCAGTCGAGCACCGGGAACGGGATCTCCAGTCCCTCGAGTCGGTGCAGCCCGGTCGTCGTCGCCTCAAGCGCCCCGGCCGGCCGGTGGCCGGCAGCAGCAGCGGCGGCGATCAGGTCGCCGCCCATGTCGCACAGGGCATCAGCCGGTTCGCTGGCGAGCCAGGCCAGCGACTCGTCGAGCTCGGCGGCGCTCATCCCGGCACGTGCCCGGACCTCCACGCCGATCGAGGCTAGGTGCGCCACGGTGCGATCGTCGGTGCTGTCGCGGTTGCACGACGCCAACCGCACCCGGGCGCCGGCCTCGACGAACGGTGCCACGCAGCAGATCGTGTTGGCCGTGATGTGCTGGCGGCAGGCCACGGTGCGACCGCTGAAGTCGGAGGCTGCCAACCCGGCACCCAGCGCGGTGGTGATCGGCGTCGTCCACGCGATCCATTCGAGCTCCGCCGCGTCCATCACTGAGTACACCAGATCACGCCGCGTAGACCTTCCTTGGTAGCGCCCTGGCTGGGTAGCGGATGATGGATCACGGGCGGAAGACACTCCCGCGACGGAAGAGGGGACGCGAATGGCGACCACAAGGTTCACCGTCCACACGAGCTTGTCGCCGAGCGAAGTCATGGCCGTGATCACCGACTTCGGCCCCGAACGGTCTCGTTGGTGGCCGAACGTCGACGATGCTCACTTCAGGGTTCACGGACAGGGTCCGGACTGGGCGGAGGTGACCGAAGGCACTGGCATGGGCTGGGAGCGGGAACGCTACTCGTGGGACGCCGTCTCCGGCATCGTCACGATCGACACCCTCGAGTCGAACCTGTGGGGGCCGGGCAGTGGCTGGCGGTACGAGCTCGTGTCGGCAGCGGAGGGCACCGCCCTGCGAGTCTCGCTCACGCGGCTGCCGAAATCGTTCAAGGCGAAGCTCATCGCCGCCTTGATCCCCATCGCGGGGCCGCGCGCACTGGGCAAGCAGTTCCAGTCGGTCCTGGGCCGGGCGGAGAGTCGATGACCTCGCCCGGACGCTGGGTCTGAGACGTCGATATCCTCGGCCCATGAGAGGCGTGTCCAGGTCGGTGATAACTCGTCTCAGGCGAAGCTTCACCAGTGTCGGAAACCACATCGGCGTGTGGATGTATCGCACATTTAAAGGGCGGCTTTCCAGTGGCAGCAAGAATGTGCATGTCCTGATGATCACGACGCCGGGCCGCCGTACCGGCATCCCGCGCTCGACCTGCGTGCGGTACCTCGAGGCGCCGGCGGGCTTCGTGGTCTGGGGCACCGGCTCCGGTTCGCGAACAGACCCCGACTGGTTCCAGAACCTGCGCAAGGCTCCCACCGCCCGGGTCCAAGTACGGGAGCGACAACTCGTTGTGCGGCCCCACGAGTTGCACGGCGAGGATGGCCGGGACAGCAAGAACGGCGTGTCCGGCCGTGAGGCCAGACACGCCGTTCCTCGTCGGGGAGGATTCCCCGTTCCATGTGCGCGAGGGGGGATTTG
>JANOHS010000548.1:0-4075 GCA_031406655.1 Micrococcales bacterium | reverse complement strand
TCCCTTGATGGGCTGCGCGGCCCACATCCGCCCCTTGCGCTGTCTGCTCCCACATCCGCCCCTTGCTCTACTCGCGGGCTCCCTTGATGGGCGGCGCGGCCCACATCCGCCCCTTGTGCTGTCTGTTCAGACGGGCTGCGCGGCCCACATCCGCCCATTGCGGGTTCTCAGCTGGCCAGGAGCTCGGCGAGCTGTGCGGACAGGTCCTTCTCGTCGCCCCGTAGCTCGAGCACCTTCGTCCGGGAGGTTGCTCCGCCGATCAGGTCGACGTCGGCGCGACGCAGGCCGAACGCCTTGGCGACGGCCTTGAGGACGGCCTCGGTGGCGGCGCCCTCGACCGCTCGAGCACCTACGCGGACGATCAGGACACTCTTCGCGTCAGGCGACTCCGCGCCATACTGCCCTCCGACCCTGGTCCGGGAGGCTCCGGGCTTGACCCGCACGCTGACTCTCATCCGGCCATTGTCCCGTGCGAGTTGGCGCCTTGTTGCTCGGAGACCACCGAATGGGCGCCCTGTCAGCGTCGATTCGGTGGTTTCGCCGCAACAAGAGCCTGTGGGCACCCGTGGGCACAGGGGGGCAGCCCGACGTGACAGGCTGATGGCTGTGCTGACGATGACCCCGGAAGAGTTCGACGAGGCCGTAGGAGACGCACTGGACGGGGTCCCGGCCGAGCTGCTCGGCCTCATGGACAACGTGGTGTTCCTCGTGGAGGACGAGCCGCCACCGGGTGACCCGGACCTGCTCGGCGTCTATGACGGCACTCCGCTGACCGAGCGTGACAGCGGCTGGGCTGCGGGGGCTCTACCGGACCGGATCACCATCTTCAGAGGGCCCACGCTGCGCATGTGTCAGACGCGTGAGGAGATCCTGGACGAGGTGGCGGTCACGGTCGTTCACGAGATCGCCCACCACTTCGGCATCGACGACGACCGGCTTCGCGAGCTTGGCTGGGACTGACGCACTCGCGAGAGATCAGACGAGCGCGCTCTGCGCCCTCCAGCCGGCAAAGTCATAGACCCAGACACCGATGCCCTCGGTCGGCCTGAACGCACGCGAGGAGCCGGTGAACTTGACCAGGTCGCCCATCTTGGAGTTGTTGAACATCCACTGGGCATCGGCGGGAGCCATGTTGGTGCAGCCGTGTGAGACGTTCTGGGTGCCCTGCGCGTTGACCGACCACGGTGCGGAGTGGATGAACTCGCCCGTCCAGGTCAGCCGAAGGTTCCACTTTGTGTCGATCTTGTAGTAGTTGGGATCTCCCTTGGGGATGCCCACGGTCGCCGAGTCCATCGTGATGGCGCTGTTGCGTTCGATGATGACCTTGGTGCCGAACCGCGTCTCGGTCAACGGCCCGGGCTTGCCGGTGCTGACCTTGATCGTGCGGATGACCGCGCCACCCCGACGCACGACCATGGAGTGGGCGTTCATGTCCACCGTGCTCACCATGGACGAACCCACGGTGAAGCTTGTGCGGTCATCAGCGGCGATCCACTTGTCGACCCCGGTCTGCAGGCCATGCAGCGGCGTGGACACCGTGACCTTGGTGCCCGGGATCCAGTAGTCCTTGGGGCGCCACATCAGCTGTCTGTTGTCCAGCCAGCCCCAGGCACCCTGCTGCTTGGGAACTGTCGTGACCTTCACCCGCTTCTCGACCTCGGCGCGCTGAGCCTTGGTGATGACGCCCGAACCGAACTGGACGATGACGGGCATGCCGACGCCGACATTGCCACCGTTGGGAATCAGGCCATAGGTGGCCGTGACCTTGGGCTTCAACGTGGTGAAGGTCGACGAGGTGGATGTCTCCGTGCCGTCAGGTCCGGTCGCTGCAACCGTGAGCGTGTATGCCGTGGAAGGACGCAGCAGCTCGCCGGTCGACCAGCTGCCGTCAGGACCCGGCTCTCCTGCAACCTTGGCTCCCTTGGCATCCACCAGTGTCACGGTGCCAACGGTGCCCACCGACGCCGTGACGGTGACGGGAACGTTGGGCAGCACGCCGGTGGCCAGATCGGCAGGAGTTATCTCGAGCACCGCAGGCGTCGGCTCGGGTTCGGGCGTCGTCGTCGGAGCAGCCTGCCCCGCGCTCGCCCCCGGGTCGTTGCCGGTCTGGCCGCCTGCCGCGTCCACCTGGCAGGCGCTCAGCAGGACGCTGAGCGCTACGAGCACAACGGTGACACCATGGACCCGCTGGAACCTCATTGATGTTGCCACGACGTCAACCGACTCTCAGGTCACGGCCCACTTGGCCGAAGCTTCACCGCACCCTTGAGGCCGGCCCCGGATGGACGACGCGCGAACCCCCAAGCAGGTTACCTCCACAAGGAAACGAACAGCCTCATGTCGGCGCGGACCAGTCTCGTCGAGCGTCGGCTCCAGAGTACCCCCCTTGGGTGTCCGAGAAGCGCAGGCCGAGCGGTCAGACGGCGTGCTCTCCACGGAAGTACTCGAATGTCCAGCCGATGGTCGCCACGGTGGCCAGACACATACCGATGATGAAGAGCCACCAGCCCACGGCCAGACCAAGGAAGACCACGGCGGAGGCCGCGCCAAGGGCCAGTGGCCACCAGCTGTGCGGGCTGAAGAATCCGTACTCCCCCTCCGCAACCGAGATCAGGGCCTGCGGGTCATCTTCGGGGCGCGGATCCAGCTTGCGGCCGGTCCACCACAGGTAGAAGCCGATCAGGGCTGAGAGTCCGGCGGACAGGAGCAGCCCGAACGGCCCCACCGGCTCGTCCCACTGGGTGAAGAAGCCATAGACGAGCCCGACGACGGTGAAGAAGCCACCGATCACGACGAACAGCTTGTACTCGACCTTCATCGCGCGTCCTCACCCCGGCCCTGGTCATCAAGATCTGGCGCGCCCAGAAGGGAGTCCAGCACGTTCTTGTCGGCGACCGGGGCGTCGTACAGGGCGGTCTGCGGGTGGTGGAGGTCAAAGGCGGGACGCTCGGAGCGGATCCGCGGGATCGACTCGAAGTTGTGTCGCGGCGGCGGGCACGACGTGGCCCACTCCAGCGAGGCGCCGTAGCCCCAGGGGTCGTCGGTCTCGACCAGCGGAGCCGTCCGGTACGTCTTCCACACGTTGTAGAGGAAGGGAAGCGTCGAGGCGGCCAGCAGGAGGGCACCGGCGCTGGAGACCTGGTTCATCCAGGTGAAACCGTCCTCGGGAAGGTAGTCCGCGTAGCGACGCGGCATACCGACGACACCGAGCACGTGCTGGATCAGGAACGTCGTGTGGAAGCCGATGAACAGCATCCAGAAGTGGACCTTGCCCAGGCTCTCGTCCAGCATCCGTCCCGTGAACTTGGGCCACCAGAAGTAGAAGCCGGCGAACATGGCGAACACGACGGTCCCGAAGACCACGTAGTGGAAGTGGGCCACGACGAAGTAGGTGTCGGTGACATGGAAGTCCAGGGCCGGGCTGGACAAGATGATGCCGGTCAGCCCGCCGAACAAGAACGTGGTCAGGAACCCGATCGCCCACAGCATCGGCGTCTCGAACGTCAGGGACCCGCCCCACATCGTCCCGATCCAGTTGAAGAACTTCACCCCCGTGGGCACCGCGATCAGCATCGTCATGATGGCGAAGAACGGCAGCAGCACCTGGCCCGTCGCGTACATGTGGTGCGCCCAGACGCTCACCGAGAGAGCGGCGATCGCGATCGTCGCGAAGATCATGCCCTTGTAGCCGAACAGCGGCTTGCGGGAGAACACCGGCAGGATCTCGCTGATGATGCCGAAGAACGGCAGGGCGATGATATAGACCTCGGGATGGCCGAAGAACCAGAACAGGTGTTGCCAGAGCATGGCTCCGCTGTTGTTCGGATCGAACACGTGCGCACCGAGTCTTCGATCCGCCCCCAGGGCCAACAGGGCGGACGCCAGGACCGGGAAGGCCATCAGGATCATGATCGAGGTGACCAGGATGGTCCACGTGAACAACGGCATCCGGAACATCGTCATGCCGGGAGCGCGCAGGCAGATGATCGTGGTGATGAAGTTGACGGCCCCCAGGATCGTCCCGAACCCACCCATCGCCAGGCCGAAGACCCACAGGTCACCGCCCAGCCCAGGG
>JANOHS010000512.1:0-2687 GCA_031406655.1 Micrococcales bacterium | reverse complement strand
GGGGACCCGGTTACCGCAGCCGAGCACCTGGCGGGTTCTGAGACATGACGAGTGTCATGTGGTTCAGGCGCGACCTGCGGCTGGGCGACAACACCGCGCTCCTGGCGGCGGTCGCGGACGCCGCCGCCGACCCCACGGCGGACAAGCACGTCGTTCCGCTCTTCGTTCTCGACCCCGCCCTGAGCCGCCCCGCCGGCCGGGCACGACGCGCTTACCTGGCGGCGAGCCTGACCGACCTGGGGAGTCGGTTCGGGGGCCTGCAGCTGCGCCGGGGCGACCCCCGCCGGGAGGTCGTAGAAGTCGCCCACGCCGCACGCGCGACAACCGTGCACATCGCCGCGGACTTCGGCCCCATGGGGCGCCAGCGCGACCTCGACGTCGAGGCTGAGCTCGCGCGCCATGGCATCGAGCTGGTCCGCACAGGCTCGCCGTATGCCGTGCCGCCCGGTCGAGTCCTGAACAGGACGGGCGGTCACTACCAGGTGTTCACGCCCTACTCCCGGGCCTGGCGCGACCACGGCTGGCCGGCGCCGCCGATGCCGCCGCGCGCCGTCTCGTGGGTCCGCCCGCTGGAGAGCTGCACCCTTGATGACACTCCCGTCCCGGCAGGTCTTCGCCTGCCTGCAGCAGGGGAGTCGGCCGCGCACCGGCGTTGGCAGGACTTCCTCGAGAACGCTCTGGACGACTACCCGACCACTCGGGACCGGGCTGACCTTGACGCGACCTCCCGGATGTCAGTGCACCTGAAGTGGGGCGAGATCCATCCCCGGACGATGCTGGCCGACCTCGCCCGGCGCGGCGGCCCGGGCGCTGCGGCATACGGCACCCAGCTGGCCTGGCGGGAGTTCTATGCCGACGTGCTCTGGCGGAGTCCGGAGTCCGCCCGCGAGTACCTCAGACCGGAGTTCGCGCGCATGCGCTACGACGAACCAGGTAGCCGCTTCACGGCATGGTGCGAGGGGCTGACCGGTTATCCGATCGTCGACGCCGGCATGCGCCAGCTCCGGTCAGAGGGCTGGATGCACAACCGGATCCGGATGATCGTCGCCAGCTTCCTGGTCAAGGACCTGCACATCGAGTGGCGTCACGGTGCCCGCCATTTCATGACCTGGCTGGTCGACGGCGACCTGGCCTCGAACCAGCACGGATGGCAGTGGACAGCCGGCTGCGGCACCGACGCTGCGCCATACTTCCGGGTTTTCAACCCCACCGCTCAGGGCAAGCGGTTCGACCCCCACGGCGACTACGTCCGCCGGTACGTGCCGGAGCTGCGCGAGGTGGACGCGACCTCGGTCCACGAACCCTGGACTCTCGACGGCGGACCACCACGCGGCTACCCCTGGCCGATCGTCGACCACGGCACGGAGCGCCTGGAGTCGTTGCGCCGTCTCGAGAACCTGCGGGCGTAGGCAGCTCGCAGGCTCAGCCGCGAGGGGTCATGTGGATCGAGAAGCCCCGAATGTGGGTCTCCAGCAGGTCGGCGGCCTGTTCAGCCTGACCAGCCTCAACAGCGGTGAAGATCGCATGGTGGTCGGCTCGCAGGCCGTCACGGATACGTTGCCAGCCGTTCTCACCGGTGTCGGGCATCGCGGTCACGGTGGCCAGGATCGGCATCCGTACCGACTCACGGATCGCCCGGGTCACGTCGGACATCAGCCGGTTTCCCCCCGCATCGGCCAGCGCCACGTGAAAGTCGGTATCCCACTGGTTGAACGACTCCCGGTCAACCTCAGGTTCGTCCATGGCCACGAGGGCTGCACGCATTCGTGCGATGTTCTCTGGCCTGGGGTTGCGACAGGCAAGGACGACGCTGGCGCGCTCCAGCACCACCCGCGTCTCCACGACATCCTCGATGGGAAACGACCCCAGTGCCACGTGCAGTCGCAGGAGCCGGGCCAGGGCATCACGGGGGACTCGATCGATCGTGGTGCCGGAGTCAGGACCCTTGCCGACTCTTGATCGAACCGCTCCCTGGGCTTCGAGGATTCGCAGGGCCTCCCGCACGGCTGGACGGCTGACACCCAGCAGCGAGGCAAGCTCACGTTCTGGCGGGAGCCGCTGGCCAGCCCGCAGGGCGCCACTGACGATCTGGGTCTCAATGCGATCCAGCACCAGCTCGTAGGTGCGAACACGCGAAACCGGCGCCCACTCATCGGTTCTGCCGTTGGGCACGGGCTGCTCAGGGACGTCAGGCAGCGGCCTGGTCAGATCGGCCATACCGGCCATGTCTCTCCCAAGATTTTTTCAAAAGTCACGTGCCGAAAACTCTCGACACTGGGGAAACCTACCACTAAGGTCAACCCAACGATTTGGTCCGACCATATGAAGCTCTTCCGTCACTTCCACTTCCATAGACGAGGTAACCCATGTACCGCCCAGTCCTTGATGCCGTGGGAGGGTCGCTGACTCTCACGGCGCTCCTGGCCATGCTTCCGTTGTTGACCTTGTTCGTCCTGCTTGGCGTGTTGCGGCTGACAGCCTGGAAGGCGGCGCTGGCCTCGCTGGTGGTCTCCCTGGCGGTGGCCATCTTCGCGTACTCGATGCCGGTCGGCCAGGCACTGATGGCGGGCACCGAGGGCGCCGCCTTCGGGTTCTTCCCGATCCTGTTCATCGTCATCAACGCGATCTGGGTCTACAACATGACAGTGGTCACGGGCCACTTCGACGTCCTTCGGCGCTCCTTCGCC
>JANOHS010000489.1:0-2951 GCA_031406655.1 Micrococcales bacterium | reverse complement strand
CCACGATCGACACGGCGCCGGGGTGGTCGACGTACTCGCGACTGACCTCGCCGGCCTCGCCGAGGTCCACCCGCACACCACCCATCCGGTGATCGCCACGATGGAGGAGCAGAAGGCCTTTGTGGAGGGCGCCGGGGACCTGGGCGGCACGATGCGGCTGGGGACCTACCCGGCCACGCTGGTCGAGGGCTCCGTCGTCTCGGGCGCCTACGGTTCACGCCTGGTGCAGGAGCGCCACCGCCACCGCTACGAGGTCAACAACGCCTACCGGGACCAGCTCGAGGAGGCCGGACTGCGCATCTCCGGCACCTCACCGGACGGCACCCTGGTCGAGTTCGTCGAGCTGCCGGCCGATACCCATCCGTACTACGTCGCCACCCAGGCCCACCCGGAGTTCCAGTCCCGGCCGCACCGCGCGCACCCGCTGTTCGCGGGGCTGGCCAAGGCTGCCATCGACGCCCAGAAGGCCTCCCGTCTGGTCGAGGTCGACCGGCCCAGGGATGCCGAAACCGTTTTGGCGCAATGAGTCTGGACGCCCCGGTCCTTCGTGGCGCTGACCTGGCTGACCGGCTCGTCCGGCAACCGGTCGCCGAGACCGAGGTGGTCTTCAAGGGCAGAGTCTGGGATGTGCGGCGCGACACCGTGGACCTCGGCGAGGCCGGCGAGGTCAGTCGCGAGTACGTCGACCACCCCGGCGCCGTGTCGGTCGTCGCGCTCCGCGAGGCCGCCGGCAGTGACCAGGTGCTGCTCATCCAGCAGTACCGCCACCCGGTCGGCGCCTTCGAGTGGGAGCTTCCGGCCGGTCTGCTCGACGTCCTGGGAGAGCGGCCCTGGCTGGGCGCGGCCAGGGAGCTCGCAGAGGAGGCCGACCTGAGCGCTGGACGCTGGGACGTCCTGATCGACTACTTCGGCTCTCCTGGCGGCATCTCCGAGGCACTTCGGGTCTTCCTGGCCAGAGACCTCTCGCAGGTCGCCGAGGACGAGCGCTTCAGCCGAGAGGGCGAGGAACACGGTATGCCGGTCTGCTGGGTCGACCTGGACGAGGCTCACGAGGCCGTGCTCCGAGGTCAGCTGCACAACCCCAGCGCCGTGATCGGCATCCTGACCGCGCACGCGGCGCGGGCCAGGGGCTGGGCCACGTTGCGACCATATGACGCGCCCTGGCCGGAGCACCCGGCATACCGGCCCTGACCGGTCCCGAGGCTGGTGGCCTGTCTCCGTAGGATGAGGTTCCTGACCTCGCAAACCCTGCTCAGGATCAGCCCCCACCGAAATCGAGGATCTCTCGTGCTTCGCACTCATGAGGCCGGCACGCTACGCGCCGGCATCAAGGGCCATGTTGGACAGTCTGTTGTTCTGACCGGGTGGGTCGCCCGTCGGCGTGATCACGGCGGCGTGGCCTTCATCGACCTGCGTGATGCCTCGGGGGTCGCACAGGTGGTCGTGCGTGACGAGATCCTTGCGGAGGGCGGGGCGCATGACCTGCGCAACGAGTACTGCGTCAAGGTGAGCGGTGAGGTGCGCCTGCGGCCCGAGGGCAACGCCAACGATGACCTGCCCACCGGTGAGATCGAGGTCGTGGCGACCAGGCTCGAGGTCCTGAGCCCGGCGGCGCCGCTGCCGTTCCAGATTGACGAGCGCGTCACCGTGGGCGAGGAGGCTCGGCTCAGGCACCGTTACCTCGACCTTCGACGTCCGGGTCCCGCAGCGGCAATTCGCTTGCGCAGCAAGGTGAACCAGGCTGCGCGGGCCGTCCTTGCCGAGCGGGACTTCGTCGAGATCGAGACTCCGACCCTGACCCGTTCGACTCCTGAGGGCGCCCGCGACTTCCTCGTCCCGGCTCGACTTCAGCCCGGCTCCTGGTTCGCCCTGCCGCAGAGCCCGCAGCTGTTCAAGCAGCTGTTGATGGTCGCCGGCATGGAGCGCTACTACCAGATCGCCCGGTGCTATCGCGATGAGGACTTCCGCGCCGACCGTCAGCCGGAGTTCACCCAGCTGGACCTCGAGATGAGCTTCGTCGAGCAGGACGACATCATCGAGCTCGGTGAGGCGATCGTCAGCGCGCTGTGGCGGCTCGTCGGCCATGAGATCCCCACGCCGATGCTGCGGATGACCTATGCGGACGCGATGGCTCGCTACGGCACGGACAAGCCGGACCTGCGATTCGCCCTGGAGCTCACGGACTGCTCCGAGTTCTTCAGGGACACCACCTTCCGGGTGTTCCAGGCGCCGTATGTTGGCGCGGTCGTCATGTCCGGTGGTGCCTCCCAGCCGCGCAAGACTCTTGACGGCTGGCAGGAGTTCGCCAAGCAGCGCGGGGCCAAGGGCCTGGCTTATGTGCTCGTCGGCGAGGACGGGCAGCTCGGCGGACCAGTTGCCAAGAACCTGACCGAGACCGAGCGGGAGGGTCTGGCCAAGCACGTGGATGCCAGCAACGGCGACTGCATCTTCTTCGCGGCTGGTCCGCCCAAGGCCTCGCGCTCCCTTCTTGGCGCGGCCCGCCTGGAGATCGGCAGGCGTTCCGGGCTCATCGACGAGTCCCTGTGGTCGTTCCTGTGGGTTCTTGACGCACCGCTCTTCGAGCCGACCAGTGAGGCCCAGGCCGCAGGTGACGTGGCGGTCGGCTCGGGCGCGTGGACGGCGGTGCACCATGCGTTCACCTCACCCAAGGCCGAGTTCATGGACACCTTCGACTCCGACCCGGGTCCCGCCCTCGCCTACGCCTACGACATGGTGTGCAACGGCAACGAGATCGGTGGCGGCTCAATCCGTATTCACCGGAGGGAGATTCAGGAGCGGGTCTTCAAGGTGATGGGGCTGTCCGATGCCGAGGCGCAGGAGAAGTTCGGGTTCCTGCTGGACGCGTTCGCCTTCGGTGCGCCCCCGCACGGCGGGATCGCGTTCGGCTGGGACCGTATCTGCGCGTTGCTCTCCGGCACCGACTCGATCCG
>JANOHS010000453.1:0-3465 GCA_031406655.1 Micrococcales bacterium | reverse complement strand
TGAGCTCGCGGACCTCGTCGACCCCCAGCTCACGTCCTGCCCCCTGGTAGGCGATCGAGGAGTCCATGTAGCGGTCGCTGATGACCACCTCGCCGCGCCCCAACGCGGGCCGGACGAGGGTCTCGACGTGATGAGCGCGATCCGCGGCGAACAGCAGGGCCTCCGCGCGCGGAGCCACATGGTCACCGTGCAGCACCAGCTCGCGAACGGTGCGGCCGAAGTCCGTGCCACCCGGCTCGCGAGTCACCACCACCGTGTGACCGAGCCCTTCGAGCCACGCACGCAGCAGCCGGCCCTGGGTCGACTTGCCCGCCCCGTCGCCGCCCTCAAGGGCGATGAACAGACCGCGCGAGGACGACGAGGGCTCCGGCTGGGTCACCCGCCGAGCCTATGGCAGGCCTCCCACAGAGCCCCCACCGCGAGGTATGCCGTGCCCCGCACCAGTGGTGCGGGGCACGGCATACGGCCTGCTAGGACTGGCTTTCCGCGGCACGCGCTGCCCGGTCGGCGTTTGCGTGGATCGCGTCGCGGACGTACTGCGCCATCCCCACCATGATGTCCTCGTAGGTCTTGGTGAACCGCGGGTCCGCGATGTACATGTCGCCAAGGTTTCGGTGGAACTCCGGGGTGATGTCGTAGAACCACGTGTCGATGTGCAGGCGGGACTGCTCGGCCGCGTCCATGGCCTGCTCGCTCGTGGCCGGCAGGCCGGCGTCCATGGCCGCCACGTAGGCCAGTCCGGCCGCCTCCATCTCCGACTTGATCCGGACCCAGTCCTCCTTGGTGTACTTCGACGTCCGCCGCTGTGACTGCTTCCACGCATCGGTTTCGCCCCAGCGCTCTTCGGCTTCGGCGGCGTACTCGTCGGAGAAGCCGTCGCCGAAGAGCTCCTGCTGCTCCTTCCTGGTCAGGTTGACGCCTGTCATCTCTTTCTCCAGTGCTCGATCGATGGCCGTCACGAGATCGCGCATCTCATCAAGCCGGGACATGACCGCCTCGCGTTGACGACGCAGGTGCTCGCCCACATCGGCGGACGGGTCGTCGAGAAGGAGAGCGATCTCCTCCAGTGCGAACCCGAGCCGTCGATAGACCACCACGTGCCGCAGGCGTGTGATGTCCGTGCCGTCATAGAGCCGGTAGCCGGCCGACGTGCGCTCATGCGGAACCAGCAGGCCGATCTCGTCGTAGTGGTGCAGCGTGCGCACCGTGACGCCAAACTGCTCGGCCACCTGGCCCACCGTCAGCGCTGTGGACGCCGGTCCGTTCTCTGTCGTCATCGCGGTCATGTCCCGACCGTGCGGCCTCACGTCGCGTGAGAGTCAAGTCCAGTGCTCACACGGTATTGCGCGGCGGCGGCGGCTCGCATTCCGCGTGCATTTCAGTCGGAGAAGGCTTTGAGGCCGGCCGAGATGAGGGTGAGGTCCTCCATGGCTCCGGATGCCACAGCGAGCACGAACTGCTCTGCAGCGTCCACGTCAAAGTCCTCTGCGAGTCGCCCGATCGCGTTGACCTCGATGAAGGTCCACGCGGAGTTCCATCCAGCGCGCTTGTTACCGTCCACGAACGGGTGGTTACGGGTCAGGGAATGCAGCAGTGCCGCGGCCTTCACCCACGGGTCGGGGTACGCCTCCTCACCGAAGGCCGATGCGCGCGGGCGAGCGACGGCGGAGGACAACAACCCAAAATCCCGGAGCTGGACCTCCTGACCTGTGGCGGCCAGAACGGTCATGACGTCGCGCTCGGTGAGGAAGTACAAAGACATCAGCGTGCGAGCCGTTCGTTCAGCTCCTTGGATCGGGCCGCGACGCTAGCCGCGATATCGGCGATTCGATCAGCTGACGCCACGGCGACCACGACATTGTGCGCGTAGGCCTTGAGGGATAGTCCGTCGCGACCAGCCGCTTCGCGAACACGCTCGAGCTCGTCGTCGGTGAAGGTGATACTGAGTCCAGGCATGGGTCAACGGTACCAAATTAGGTACCGTCATCAACAGACTGTCAGAGTTTGGTCATCGGGGTCAGTGCCAGCCAGCGGGGTCGACGCCGCCCGGGATGTCGGCGGAGGGGTCGTAGGGGGTGCGCGAGAACCGGAACGAGCCGAGGTCCAGATGACTGACCCGATCGGCGCCGTCCCGCACCACCGTGAGCATCTCACCCGCGTAGTACCCGTCCAGGCCCGTCCACCCGCCGGCTGCCGGCTTCAGCCGGCAGCCTCGTCCGGCACCGGGTTCGCCCAGGACGAGGTATCCGTCTCGAGTGGCTGACATGGTGAATGCCGTTGGCCCCCAGTACCATTCGCCGGTCAGCTCAAGGACGCTCGCCTGACCAGGGTCTGCCGACCAGGGCTTGGGTGCGACCGGCTCGCGGTCCGCAAGAAGTGCCATCAGATCGGTGCTGATGGCACCGAGCCCGGAGGTCGCATTCGCGAGGACCACACAGCCGTCACCGGTCTCGACGTTGACCCGCACCCCGGCGAGGAAACCGGGCATCGAGCCACCGTGGCCGGCATACCGGGTGCCGTCGATGTTCCAGATCTGACAGCCCAGACCATAAGCGCCGGTCCAGGCCGCCCCTGGCTTGTCATCAAGAGCGATGGGCGAGCGCATCTCCTCGAGGGTGTCCGCAGAGAGCAGGCCCCCGGTCTCCCCTCCAAGGAACGCGGCCCAGCGGGACAGGTCCTGCACCGTTGACCAGAGCTGGCCGGCCGGAGCCATGGCGGCGCCGTCGTGCTCAGGCTCGACGTGCAGGAGGTCAGCGAGGGGGTGCACGCCGAGGCCGCGCGCCGCCGGGTCCTGCGGCCGGGCACTGGTACGCCGCATTCCCAACGGCTCCAACAGGTTTCGGCGCACCACGTCGTCCCACGGGTGGCCACGCAGCCTTCTGATCAGCTCGCCGAGCACGGCATACCCGACGTTCGAGTAGTGGAACCTCGCACCGGGTCTGAACTTCAGG
This sequence comes from Micrococcales bacterium, assembly GCA_031406655.1. Classification (GTDB taxonomy): domain Bacteria; phylum Actinomycetota; class Actinomycetes; order Actinomycetales; family Dermatophilaceae; genus UBA4719. The sequence continues at coordinate 514 of JANOHS010000453.1, read as the reverse complement.
GCTGGCTCGCCCGCCACCAGCTCGGCCCACGTCCCGCCGGCGGTCCGCTCCCACCACGGTCCGTCGGTCTCGGCCTGCAGACCGGAGGTGTGCGAGAGAAGCTGGGCGATCGTGATGATGCCGAACGGGGCGTCGTCAAGGTGCCGACCAACCGGGTCGTTCAGGTCCAGCAGCCCCTCGTCTCGCATCCGCAGCACCTCGACCGACACGAAGGTCTTGGTGATCGAGCCGATGCGGTACTGCGTCCAGACCGTTGACACCGTGCCCTCGGCCCACCCGTCGAGCGTGCCCATGGCATCGGACCAGACCAGCTCACCACGGCGCACGAGCCCGGCGGCGACCGAGGGCAGCCGGCACTCCGACTGCTCGACCGCCAGGCGTTGCGAGAGAGCCCGCGCGGTGGCCGGGTCGATGCCGGGCACGGTCAGGCCGTCTTCGTCGCGGTCTTCTTGGCGGCGGTCTTCTTCGCGGCCGACTTCTTGGTCGCCGCCTTCTTGGTGGTCTTCTTGGCGGC
>JANOHS010000400.1:0-5642 GCA_031406655.1 Micrococcales bacterium | reverse complement strand
CCCGACCCTGGTCAAGGGCTACATCGGCCCGGAGGTGCTGGGCGAGCATGCCAAGTCCGGGATCAGGTTCCTTCTTGACCCCCGCGTCGTGGAGGGCACCAGCTGGGTCACCGGAGCCAACGCCCCGGGCCAGCACGTGATCGACCTCGTGGCCGGGCGTGACTTCAGCGCAGACGGCACCATCGAGGCCGCCGAGGTGCGCGACGGTGACGAGTGCCCCAGCTGTGGTCAGGTCCTGGAGACCGCACGGGGCATCGAGATGGGCCACATCTTCCAGCTCGGGCGCAAGTATGCCGACGCGCTGGAGCTCAAGGTCCTTGACCAGAACGGCAAGCTCGTGACCGTCACCATGGGGTCCTACGGGGTGGGCGTCAGCCGCGCCGTCGCCGCCGTCGCCGAGGGCTGCCACGACGAGCTGGGCCTGGTGTGGCCTCGTGAGATCGCCCCCGCCGAGGTCCACCTGGTGGCGACAGGCAAGGCCGAGGAGGTATTCGCCAAGGCGAGCGAGCTCACGGATGCCCTTGCAGCGCAAGGAGTCTCGGTTCTCTACGACGACCGCCGCAAGGTCTCGCCCGGCGTGAAGTTCAAGGATGCAGAGCTGATCGGCGTGCCGACCATCGTGATCGTCGGCAAGGGCCTGGAGGCCGGCACGATCGAGATCAAGGATCGCGCGACCGGTGACCGACGTGAGGTGCCGGTTGACCAGATCCTCGAGGCAGTCGTGACCGAGGTGCGCGGCTCAGCGCGCTGATGGTCCCGTCCGTGCCCCCGCTGCGCGCGGTGATCTTCGACTGGGGTGGCACGCTCACCCCGTGGCACACGGTCGACCTCGCCGACCAGTGGACGGCGTTCGCGCGAGCTGTCCATCGCGATGACGAGCCTGCCGTTGCCGGCCTTTCGGCCCGCATCATGGCGGCCGAGGAAGCCGCCTGGAAGCGGGCACGCACCGGGTTGGGCAGCGCGCGCATGGATGAGCTGTTGCGTGAGGTGGGACTTGGCCCGGACGACGCCTCGCACGCGGCGGCCCTGGCGGCATACCGGCAGTTCTGGGAGCCGCACACGTTCACTGACGAGCAGGTGCGACCGCTCTGGGAAGGGCTGCGCGAGAGGGGCATTCGGGTCGGCGTCCTGTCCAACACGATCTGGTCGCGTGACTATCACCGCTCGGTCTTCGAGCGTGACGGGGTCCTCGACCTGATCGACGCCGACGTCTACTCGAGCGAGATCGCGTGGACCAAACCGCACCCGCAGGCCTTTCGTGAGGCGGCTGCCGCTCTGGCGGTGGACCCGGCCGAGGCTGTCTATGTGGGAGACCGACCCTTCGAGGACATTCATGGCAGCCAGGCGGCCGGGATGCGCGCCATCTGGGTCCCACACTCGAAGATCCCTGTGGCACAACAAGTTTCGGTCGATGTGGTTCCCGATGGCATCGCCCATCAGCTGCTGGACGTTCTCGACATCGTCGACGGCTGGCAGTCGCGGTGAACGACCCCTCGACCACCACGCTCCTTCTGATGAGCCTCGCCGCCATCTGTGCCGGGTGGGTCGACGCGGTGGTTGGCGGTGGGGGGCTGATCCAGCTTCCGGCGCTCCTGCTCGGGTTCCCGCAGGCGGCTCCGGTCCAGATCCTGGCGACCAACAAGCTCAGCTCGATCTGCGGCACGTCGGTGAGCGCTGTCACGTACTACCGCCGGGTCAAGCCCGACCCGAGGACCGTGATCCCGCTGGCGTTGCTCGCCTTCGGCGGGTCGTTGATCGGCGCCGTGCTGGCTTCGCGGATCCCCAGAGCGGCGTTCAACCCCCTCATCCTGGTGGTGCTGATCGGGGTGGGGGCCTACACGCTCTTCACGCCGAAGCTTGGCCGTGAGACGGACCTGCGCTTCTCGGGACGCCGACACCTGCTGGCGGCCACTGGGGTCGGCTTCATGGTCGGCATGTACGACGGCGCGCTCGGCCCCGGAACGGGCTCGTTCTTCGTGTTCGCCCTTGTCGGCCTGCTGGGTTACACGTTCCTGCAGGCCAGTGCCAAGGCCAAGATCGCCAACTTCGCCACGAACCTTGCGGCCCTTGTCATCTTCATCCCGGCGGGGGCGGTGATGTGGAAGGTCGGACTGCTCATGGGCCTGGGAAACCTGGCGGGCGGATACATCGGCGCCCGCACCGCCGTGAGCAGGGGTGCGGGGTTCATCCGGATCGTGTTCGTCATCGTGGTGGGTGCGTTCATCGTCAAGATCGGCCTCGACGTGATCGCACAGCTCACCTGACCGCCCCGCGGAGTCATGGCGAAGGATGGTGGCTGTCAGGACAACCACCATCCTTCGGGCTGTCTGGAGAAACCGGTCACAAGGCTGCAGCCAGCTCCACGATCGTGGTCACCGGGCGGTCACAGACGAAGCCACGACACACGTAGGCGGCTGCACCCCCGGCGATCAGGGGCCGGTTGGCGAGGAGCGGAATCCCCGGCGCATCAGGGGATCCGTGCGCGATGACCAGCCCTGGGGAGGTGCTCCCGCGCGCGACGCGGACCATCTCCAGTGACTGCGGCCCGTCGCCCACGATGGCGACCTGTTGCGGGCCGGCCACCAGGGCCTCGGCCACCGCCAAGGTCCAGCCTGCGAACCGCGGGTCCCTGGCGGCAAGACCCGCTGCTGCCGCAACAGCAGCGTCCGCAGCCTCCCGGTGCCGGACCGACCCGGTGAGGGCCGAATAGGTCAGCAGAGCGCCGGCGAGCGCGGCCTGGCCCGACGGTTCGGCGTTGTCCGCCGCGCTGCGCGGTCTCGTGATGAGCTCCTCGGCGTCGTCCGCGGTGTCGAAGAATCCGCCCCGGCCGTCGGCGAAGTGGGTCAGTGCCGTGTCAAGGAGACTGCCTGCCGCGCTGAGCCACCGTCGCTCCCCGGTGGCCTGGTGCAGCGCGAGCAGGCCCTCGGCCAGGTTGCCGTGGTCGTCGGCGACTCCGGCCGCAGCTCCGACCACGCCCTGGCGTGACGCCCGGCGCAGCCTGCCGTCAACCAGGTGGGAGCCGACCACGAGCTGCGCGCATCTTTGCGCAGCCTTCAGGTAGGCCGGGTCGTCGAGCAGCACACCGGCCTCGCTCAGCGCCGCGATCGCCAGTCCGTTCCAGCCGGTGACCACCTTGTCGTCCCGTCCCGGCTGTGGTCGCAGACTGCGCGCCGCCAGCAGTCGGTCGCGAACGTCCTGCCACCAGGGCTCGTCGTCCGGCTCGGTGCGCAGCTGCAGCGTCGACATACCGTGCTCAAAGGTCCCGGACCCGGTGACCTCGAGCAGGTCGGCGGCGCGGCGACCGTCGGCCTCGCCGAGCACATCGACGAGCTGTTGTGCGGTCCAGGCGTAGGTGAGGCCCTCGACCCCGTCGGTATCGGCATCAAGGGCCGACGCGAAACCGCCCTCTTCGGTGCTGAGGTCGCGCAGGAGGAAGTCGGCGGTCTGTCGCGAGATCCGTTCCGAGAAGCCTGACCCGGTCGCACGCCACAGGTGGAGGTAGACGCGCAGCAGCTGCGCGTTGTCGTAGAGCATCTTCTCGAAGTGGGGCACCACCCAGCCGGCGTCAACGCAGTAGCGCGCAAAGCCACCGGCGAGCTGGTCGTACATCCCACCTCTGGCCATTGACTCGCACGTGCCCGCGGCCATGCGCAAGGCGCGATCCGAGCCGGTTCGTGCCCAGTGTCGCAGCAGGAACTCCAGGACCATCGAAGGTGGGAACTTCGGCGCACCACCGAAACCACCGTTCTGCCGGTCGTATCCGCCGGCAAGCTGCGCCTCGGCCTGGTCCAGCTCAGTCGCCGCCATGGGTTCACCCGCCCCCACGGTGCTCGCGCCGCGCAGTGCCTCCACGACATGCGAACCGCTGGCGAGGACCTCATCGCGGCGATTGGCCCAGGCGTCGGAGACACCTGAGAGGAGCTGCAGGAACGAGGTTCTGGGGAAGAAGGTTCCGCAGAAGAACGGCTCGCCGGCCGGGGTGAGAAAGCAGGTCATGGGCCAGCCGCCGTGTCCGGTCATGGCCGTGGTGGCCGACATGTAGGTCGCGTCGATGTCAGGACGTTCCTCCCGGTCGACCTTGACGGCGACGAAAGCCGCGTTCAGCACGGCAGCCACCTCTTCGTCCTCGAACGACTCGTGGGCCATGACGTGGCACCAGTGACAGGCCGCGTAACCCACGGAGAGCAGGACGGGGACATCGCGTCGTCGTGCCTCGGCGAACGCCTCCTGGCCCCATTCCTGCCAGTCGACCGGGTTCCCAGCGTGTTGGAGCAGGTACGGGCTGGTCGAGCTCGCGAGTCGGTTCGCCATCACGTTGGCTCTCTTTCGGTGAGCTCCTGGAAGAGCGTGATCTGGAGGCCGCCAGGTGCTTGCAGTCTTGCGCTGAGCGAGTCCCATGGTGTGACGTTCGGAGGCGTGATCAGGTCTGCGCCGGCGTCGACCAGCCCCTGGGTGACCGCGGCCGCCCTCTCCACCTCGAGGCGCATCTGCAGCACCTTTCCGTGCCCTTGTCGGCTGGTCATCGGGGCTCCTGTCTGTGGGTCCCTTCATCGGTCCAACGTCAATCGGGGTGGATTTGCTGCCACGCTCAGTTGTTGGTCAGCCCCGGGAAGGCCCGCAGGGGGGCGCCCCACCGTGACGAGATGACCTGGGTCTGGCCGAGCCACTGCACAAGCGTGGCCAGAGCGGCCGGGTCACCCCTCGCCTGCCCCAGTGCGGCGGCCTGGTCGGTCAGCAGGGCATCCAGCAGGTGCAACGCCAGTCGCCGGGCGCTGTCCCGGTCCGTGACCGCGAAGGGCAGCTGGTAACCCAGAGGTGGTGGGGTGGCGGATGCCCCGGCCAGCGTCCGCAGCTCAAGGACCCGCGCCCTGAGCGTCCTCAGGGTTGACATGGCCAGCGCCCGGCCGGTCGGGTCGATCTGTGCCGCGACGACCTCGAAGCCGTAGACCGCAGCGCGCACTGCCTCGAGGATCGGGACGGCCTCAGCACCGTCGAGACCGGATGGGGCGACCGGGGGAGGGGCGCCCCCGAGCAACGTCGCCGCGGCGATGCGCTGCGCAAACATCGAGCCGATCAGGGCGACGTGGGCGGTCGACAGGTCGGCCACAGCGATGTCGCTCACGGAGCGGCTCTCGGCGGCAGCCAGCTCCGCGGCCGGAGACGGCGGCCGGGTCGTGGTCGGTGAGGAGCTGGGCGGCGTGGACGTGGGCGGCGTGGACGTGGGCGGCGTGGGCTGGCTCGTGGCAGCGATGAGCGTCAGGGGCACCCCTCCGTCCCGCAGCAGGCGCGTGATCACCGCGGCCTGGGTGGCGTGGATCCCGATCAGCTGCGCCGCGAGCGACGCGCGGGCACCCCCGGCGGCCCCGGCCAGCGACCGCAGCGACGTGGCGCGGCCCAGCACCGCCAGCAGCGCCTTCTCGTCCACCATGGGCACGCGGGTGGGGACCAGCGGGATGCGTGGCGCGCCTTCCTCCAGCTGCACCCCACACCCGGACACTGCGGTCACGGACCCCGCGGCGAGCGCGAACAGGAGCGACCGGCGGGACCAGAGGCTCGGCATACTGTCGTTCGCGGCCATGGTCTTGATGATGGCAGACTGGGGCCGACGACCACCGCGGGCAACAGGCGCGCGAGGTGGCGGC
>JANOHS010000394.1:0-3372 GCA_031406655.1 Micrococcales bacterium | reverse complement strand
GCGATCGTGACGCCCAGGGCTGCCAGGGTGTTGAGGCGGTCGATGGCCACCTGCGAGGAGATGACGATGCTCTCGGTGACCTCCAGCACGAGCTGGTCCGCGGCCAGGCTGAAGTCGTGCAGGGCCCGGGTCACGGTGGCGATGAAACCGGCGTCGTCGAGCTGGAGGGCGGAGACATTGACGTGGATGGCCAGCCTGGTGCCGGGATGGCTCTCGTTCCAGATGGCCGCGTCGGCACAGGCCCGCCGCAGCACGAAGGAGCCGATGTCGCCGATGGCGCCGATCCGCTCCGCAACCCCGATGAAGGAGTCAGGCAGGAGCAGGCCAAGCTCGGGGTGCTGCCAGCGCACCAGAGCCTCCACGGCGGTGCATTCCTGGTTCGGCAGGGACAGGACGGGCTGGTAGTAGACCATGAGCTCGCCATTGGTCACCGCCGACGAGAGCTGCCGCTCGAACGCCATCTGGGCTGAGTCGCCATCCAGCAGACCTGGCTCGAACACCTGGATCTGGGACTTGCCGTGGGCCTTTGCCGCGTACATCGCCACGTCGGCACGACGGATCAGCTGCTCGAGGTCGGTCTCGCTCGTCGCGGTGGCGACCCCGACGCTGGCACCGACGTGCGCGGTCCCGGTGCCGATACTGGCGGTGGCCGCGACTGCGTGCACGATCCGCTGTGCTACGCCAGCGGCTGCTTCGGTGCCGGTTCCGGGCAGCAGGACCGCGAACTCGTCTCCGCCAAGGCGCGCGCAGAGATCCTGCGGACGGGTGGCCTGGCGAAGACGGGCCGCGACCTCGCGGAGCAGGTCGTCGCCGGATCCGTGGCCGAATACGTCGTTGACGTCCTTGAAGTCGTCGAGGTCGACGAACAGGACCGATGTGTCGGGCGAGGACTCGTCCTCGAGCGCGGCCGACAGCGCGGTGTTGAACGCAGCCCGGTTGGCCAGTCCCGTGAGGCTGTCGAGGGTGGCCTGCACGGTCAGCGCCGCGTGTACCTCCAGGTTGCGAAGGGCCAGGGTGACCTGGTTCGCCAGGCTGGCGACCGCGGCGACTGCCTCGGCGGGGACCTTCTGCGGCGCCCCGAGGAGAAGCCACCCACCCCCCTGCTGGTGGTGCACGTGGGGGAGCGGTACACACGCCCAGTCGCACCTGGTGCCCGCGGCCGCGTCCAGCTCCGCGGGGCTGCTGGCGATCTCGCTGTCGGTTTCACCGTCGCCTCGGCGCACTGACAGGACCGTGATGGGCAAGGTTGCCGGCACGTTGGGGAAACCGCCCGCTGCCCCATCCACGCGCAGTGCATCTGCCTCCCGGATCACCTTCAGCACGCGCAGGCCCGGTGTGGCCCAGCAGATCCCGGCGATGGCCGTCCAGAAGGTCTGACGGATCTCGGCGGCGTCGATGACCCCCAGCAGCTGTGACCCCATCAAGGCGTGCACCGCGTCCCGACGTGTCGCCTGCTCCCTCGCGAGCAGACTCCCCGCGACGTGTCGACCCACGACGACGGTCAGGAACATGGTTGGAAAGGCAACAGCCAACGGAAAGAGCTCCGCAGCGCCGCTGTGCCAAGGCACGAGCTGCCACAAGGGCAGGGTGGCGCTGAGCGCTCCGACATACATCGCGCACCGCAGCACGGCCCGGCCGGTTGAGCCGTACAGCGACCGGAACCACAAGGCAGGGAAGACGAACCCGAACGCTGCGCCGGGCTCCGGGCAGGCCAGGGCGAAGACCAGGATGGCCCCGGCGTCGACCAGGTCCATCCCGAAGGGCGCACTCCGGCTCAGGTAGCCCAGGCTCCAGGACAGCCCGAGCACCACTGCGCTGGCCAGGGCCAGGATCGGCATGGTGCCGTTGGATGCGGCAAGGGGCGCTACCAGGGCAAGGGGCAGGGACACCAGGGTCAGCACAGCGAACAGCCAACGCGTCGCCTCGACCATCTCACCGGCCCGGCGTGGCCGCATCCATACGAGGTAGCTCATCCGGCAGTCCTGTCCTCCACGATGGCTTTCATGTTGTCCCGCTACACGCGTTTGAACGTACTGCCGGACCTGATCCGTGATAAGGGCCTGGGCCAATCTCTGGCCGGTTCGAGGGAGAAGCCTGTCCGTTGACCCGATAGGCCTCTGGGCCGAACGGGCGATGGCGTTCCCGACCTTAGCCGTGTGGTTGCTTCGGGCGCCGACAGCACGAGCCGGGGATGGCAGCGCAAAGGGCCTGAGCCAAGGCCACATACCCGTCCGCCGGGTTTCCGTTCACGCCAAAGGCCCCGTTGCATTACAGCTGCAGGTGTAGGCGGAGGGCCTCGTTCACCTCCGCCATGACCTGCGCTGGCACCCGACCCAGAACAGGTCCGATGCGTTCGACGGTCACCGAACGCACCTGCTCGGCCTGAGCCTTTGCGTCGACACGCAAGCCGGTTGCGTCGGTCCGGAGAAGAACCTGAAAGGGGAACACGCGGGCGATGTTGCTGGTCACGGGTACTACGGTCACGACGCCGCGCCCAAGTCGGTCGGCTGTGGCGTTGGCCCGGTCGTTGCTCACGATGATGGCTGGCCGGCGCTTGTTGGCTTCACTGCCTCTGGTCGGCTCGAGGTCAACCAGACGTACCTCACCGCGCTGCATCGGCGAGCCCGTCGGCTGCCGTGGCTTCCCACAGCGCCTGATCGCCCGATGACGCCCATTCGTCCCAAGCCGACGCGTAGTCCTGCTCGAGATCAGCGTGACGAAGCAGCTGGATTGCATGTTGAAGGGCCGCCGAACGAGATGGTAGACCTGAGCTGCGGGCGTACTCGTCCAGGACGGCTACGTCCTCCTCTGGCAGGCTCACGCTAAGTTTCATACTGCGATACTACCTGGGTAATACTATCGGACTACCAGGCAATCGCACCTCTCGAAGCTTCACGTTGGCCGCTCCTGCAGGAGTGCGATTGACGGCTTTCGGGTTGGCGGTGGAGGTTTGGGGACTGGGATCACCTGACGGGTGCCAGCATCGGTTGACTCCGGTTACAGGTTGCAGGCTCCTTGCAGGGCCAGGGACACGTACGGCGCAAGGATCACGACGATTGCAGCCGTCATTGCCACCAGGGCGCCGCCGGTCAGTGCCACGCACCATCCCGAAGGCGGCGTGGGCGCCGCCGCAAGACGGCGCGCGCGCCAGCTGGTGCCCGACTGCGCGCCGTGCAGGGCGAGTGCCGGCGTGCCGAGGACGGCGGAGGACCCGGGTCCGCTCAGCGCGAGGAGGGCCCCGGCCAGAGCGCGAATGCTGCTCGCTCGGCGGGCAACATCGTCGGCGGCCATCTCGGCGTAGGTCGCGACCGCTAGGGCCGCGGCGGCGATCAGCGGCACCCAGCCGAGGACTCCCCGCAGGCTGTGCAGTGC
>JANOHS010000374.1:0-2382 GCA_031406655.1 Micrococcales bacterium | reverse complement strand
CGGATCGTGGACAAGCTGGACAAGATCGGCCCCGACAAGGTCCTCGAGCTGATGGTCGCGGCAGGCGCGACCACGGCGCAGGCCAAGGCCGCCCTGGCACTGGCCGAGATCAACGCCCCCGACGAAAGCTTCGTCGAGCGGGTGAACGCCCTGGGTGTGCGACACGAGACCCTCACGCAGGGCCTGGCCGAGCTGGCCGCGGTCATCCGCGTTGGTGCCGAGCGTGCCCCCGGGCTGATGGTTGCCGACCTGAAGGTCGCCCGCGGGCTCGACTATTACACGGGCACGGTCTACGAGACCCAGCTGGTCGGGCACGAGGGGTACGGCTCGGTCTGCTCGGGCGGGCGATATGACTCGCTGGCCTCGGACGGACGGACGACCTACCCCGGGGTCGGCATCTCCATCGGGCTCTCGCGGCTGCTCGCCAAGATCATGCCGACCCTGTCGGCCAGCCGGTCCACGCCCTCGTGCGTCCTGGTTGCCCTGGGCGACCAGTCCGACCGCGCTCACGGGATGGGTGTCGCTGCGGCGCTGAGAGCGCGCGGCATACCGTGTGAGGTCGCGCCGGCGGCCGCGAAGTTCGGCAGGCAGATCAAGTTCGCCGAGCGGCGCGGCATACCGTTCGTGTGGTTCGGCCCGTCCGATGAGACGGCCCATGACTCGGTGAAGGACATCCGCAGCGGTGACCAGGCCATCGCCGACGCATCGTCGTGGATGCCGCCGGCCGAGGACCTGCGACCGCGCATCCTGACCTGACTCGTCAGTCGCGAAGGGCGGGCCTAGACTCGACGCCGCACGCCTTCGGGCGGCCGATCGGAGCGACAATGGGGTTGCCCCGACGGTGATGCATCGGCAAAGGATGTTGATATCCGGTGAAGGTCGCAATCCCACGCGAGGTCAAGAACAACGAGTTCCGGGTGGCTATCACGCCCTCTGGTGTGCACGAGCTGGCGCGCAACGGCCACGACGTCTACATCGAGGCCGATGCCGGCGTCGGGTCGTCGATCACCGATGCGGACTACGTCGCCGCGGGGGCGAAGATCCTGGCCACCGCCGACGACGTTTGGGCCACGGGTGACCTGATCCTGAAGGTCAAGGAGCCGGTTGCCTCCGAGTACCACAGGATGCGCGAGGGCCAGACACTCTTCACCTACCTCCACCTGGCTGCCGAACGCCCGCTGACCGAGGAGCTGGTCAAGCGCAAGGTGACCGGAATCGCCTACGAGACGGTCGAGCTGCCGGACAGCTCGCTGCCGCTGCTGGCTCCGATGAGCGAGGTGGCCGGCCGGTTGGCGCCGCAGATGGGTGCGCACACGCTGATGCGGGCCCAAGGCGGCCGCGGTGTGCTCATGGGCGGTGTGTCCGGGGTCTATGCCGCCAAGGTCGTCGTCCTCGGCGCAGGCGTGTCCGGCATGAACGCGGCGGCCATCGCGTTGGGCATGCAGGCCGAGGTCCTGCTGCTGGATCGCAATGTGGCCAAGCTTCGGATCGCGGACGCGATCTACCAGGGTCACTGCCAGACGGTGACCTCCAACGCCTACGAGATCGAACGGGCCATCGCCGACGCGGACATGGTCATCGGGGCGGTGCTGGTTGCGGGAGCCAAGGCTCCGACCCTGGTCACCAACGAGCAGGTGTCGCGGATGAAGCCGGGCTCGGTCCTGGTGGACATCTCCATCGACCAGGGTGGCTGCTTCGAGGACTCACGGCCCACCACGCACGCGGACCCGACCTATCCGGTGCACAACTCGGTCTTCTACTGCGTCGCGAACATGCCGGGCGCGGTGCCGCACACCTCGACCTACGCGCTGACCAACGTGACCCTGCCGTATGCCGTGGAGCTCGCCAACCTCGGTTGGCGCGACGCCCTGCGGGCGGATCACGCGTTGGCCCTCGGCCTGAACACCTACGACGGCGCCGTGACGTACGGTCCCGTCGCCGAGGCGCACGGGATGACCTCGCTCACCCTTGAGGAGGTCCTGCGCTGACACCAGGCGCCCCCAGCCCGAAGCGGCCCGGTGTCCCGGCAGCGTGCTCGCCGCTGGATCGCTCGGCCCGCGGGTGGCTGGACCACCTGCGGGTCGAACGGGGGGCAGCCGTCAACACGCTGATCTCCTACGGGCGTGACCTGGGGCGATACCAGCAATTTCTACTCGCCCGCGGGATCAGCGACCCCGCTGTGGTGGGGGAGTCGGACGTCACCGAGTTCCTGGCGTCGCTCCGTGAGGGTTCGCCCGAACGGCTCCCGCTCTCGGCGTCGTCGGCCGCCAGAGCTCTGGTCGCGGTGCGCGGGTTCCACAGGTTTCTGGCTCTCGAGGGGGAGACCCTCACCGATCCGGCCGGGGGAGTGGCTCCGCCCAGTGCCCCCAAACGACTGCCCAA
>JANOHS010000373.1:0-3797 GCA_031406655.1 Micrococcales bacterium | reverse complement strand
ACATGCCTTTCAGCGCGTCGTCAGGCGGCCACGCGTTGCCGACTGCGGCACGCCGGAACCGCTCGGGGTCATCGCGAAACGATTTTTCGTCGCCGCCGGCGACGGCAATGCCCAGCGTCGGCTCCCACCGTGTCCCGGACGCAGCGAACATCTACAGCGCGTCGTCATAGAAGATAGTGGTGCTGGACCACCAGTGCGGCCAGCCCGACCCCCAGTGTGTGAAGCCTGGCTGGGACTGCCGCTCGCACACCTGCCCGTCTCCGCGCAGACAGGTCTCGCACTCGCCGCAGGCACAGACGAACGGCACGGTCACCCGGTCACCCACGCGCCAGCTCGTGACGGATGCTCCGACCTCGGATATCACGCCGGCAAGCTCATGACCCGGCACATGCGGCAGCTCGATGGTGTCGTCGTGACCCATCCAGCCGTGCCAGTCGCTGCGGCACAGCCCGGTGGAGCGGACCTCGATCAGCGCCCCACCTCGTGGGCACGCCGGGTCGGACACCTGGGCGACTACCGGTGGGGATCCAAAGCTGCGGAAGAGAACAGCCCGCATCTACCGACCGCTACCTGCCTGTCGCGGAGCCCCGAGACCCCTGGTCACCTCGCGAACCGCTGATCCGGCGGACGGCCGCCCAGGCCAGCGGCAACAGTCCCGCGGCGAGCAACGCCTTCAGCGCGTCGCCGGCGAGGAATGGCAGAACGCCCTTCTGGAACGCCCAGCCGAGGTCCTGACCCGTGGCCACGGCGAGCATCGTGGCTCCGAAGAGGTAGATGACCACCGATCCGAGCGCGTACGACGCCAACACCCGGACTGGGGTGCGGCTCCAGCCACCTCGCGCCAGGCGACCGACCACTACGGCGGCCACGACGAAGCCGAGCAAGTAGCCGCCGGTAGCGCCAAAGACCGCCGCGGCACCGCCCTCGCCCTGGGCCAGGACGGGCAGTCCGACCAGCGCTGCCATCACATAGACAAGCTGCCCCAGCGCACCGCGCATCGGGCCGAGCGCTGCTGCGGTGAGCAGCACCGCCAGGGTCTGGCCGGTCACCGGGACCGGGGAACCGGGGACGGGCAACGCGATCTGTGCGCTCAGCGCCGTCAGGCCGGCGGCGGAAACGACCGTTACCGCGTCGGCAAGTCGGGTGCGCGACCACGAGTCGGCGAGTACAAGCGGCATCATCGGAACGGGAAGAGCCACGGACATGAGGACCACCTCAGGGTTCGGTCGGAAGGACGGACGGGACCGGCGAGGGCACCGGAAGGTCGACATCTTCAGGTTGGGCGAAGATTAGGTTGGGCGAAGATCGGCGGACCGCTCCGGGTGAGACGTCGCCTTAGGGAGGGATGTTAGCGGAGCCGTCAGTGCGCCCCGCCGCGCTGGGCAAGTAGATCGCGGATCTCGGTCAGCAGGGCCACGTCCGCAGGTGCGGTCTCCTCTCGGGGAGCGCTGAAACGCCCCTTGGCGGCCTCGTACGGCTTGACCACGAAGAAGTAGACGACTGCGGCAAGGATCAGGAAAGCAACCAGCGCGGTGATGAACGCCCCGACGTGGATGCCATTGGGCTGGTAGTTGGAGAAGTCGGGGGTGCCGCCGGCCTTGCCGACGAGGTCCATGATCAGTTCGACGAACGCCTTGACCACCAGGCCGAAAGAGCTGGCTATGACGAATGCGACGGCCAGCTCGACCAGGTTGCCCTGCATGACGAACTTCTTGAACCCGCTCATGGTCTGGTGGTCCTCTCCCGATGGATGTTGCTAGCGGACAAGGTAGCGAACAATCAGGCGCTGGGCGCTCTCACGACCAGGCTGAAGGCGCCTTCGGACAGACCGGCGGGGTCGACCGTGGCCAGCCGCACGGCATCGAGGCTCGCGACGGCCACGACCACGCCGCCAGGAGGTCCCGACCCTGCAGCCGAGGGCCAGCCGCTGTTGCCTGCCGAGCCCGTGTCCACCACGAGCACCACCACGTCTGCGGCAACGATCGCGCCCGCCGGGCTGATCAGATCCACATGGTCGCCGGGCGCCGCCATGGTTGCCATCGCAGGGTCTGCCAGCCGGACGTGGGCCGCCACCAGACCGGTGCGCGCCCCGGTCAGCAGCCCCGGTCCCCGGATCCTGGCGGCGGTGACGGCCTCGCCGCGCGACATCCCCGCGCCGAGGGCCTTACCGACGAGCACACCCGGATCAGCGCTGGCGCCCCCAGGAGTCAGGTCCTTCGGCCAGTCCGCGACACCAAGGTCGGCGCGCGTCAGGACGTGTCCGGGCATCAGGTCCCGGGCGGCGACCACGATGGGGACGCCACGTGGAATCTGTTGCGGTAGAAGGGTGCTCATCGCCAACCACGCGGCGGCCGCGACCAGTGCCGCAGAAAGCACCCGACGAAGTCGGGTGCGCTGCCAAGCCGGGCGCCGCCCCTCACCGACCAGCCCCGCCGGCAGGATGCGCTCGATCCGACTCCGCTGCGCGCCCGTAGCGGCCGCGGCTCGAGGCCGGCTCAGGGCGGCTCGTCTCATGTCGGCAGCTCGAGCGGCAGGGTCAGGCCATCCAAGGAGCGCCGACACGAACACGTGGCCGTCGCGTCATCCTCAGGTGCCGGCATCAGGGCGATGGCGGAGCGCAGGATCGCCTTGAGCCCGTCGATGCTGCGGGCAAAGACCCTGAGCACTTCCGCGTGGGTCACGGCTTCGCCCGCGTCGACCCCGGCGTCGAGGTCGGTGACCAGGGCAACCGTGGTGTAACACATGGCGAGCTCGCGCGCGATGGAAGCCTCCGGCATACCGGTCATGCCGACCACGTCCCACCCGGCCTGCTGGTGCCACAGCGACTCAGCCCTTGAGGAGAACCGCGGGCCGTTGATGACCACCAACGTGCCGGCTTCAACCACGGTCTCCCCGGCGCTCTGACCGGCGTTGATGACGACCCGCCGGCCACGAGGGCAGTAGGGGTCGGCGAACCCGACATGGACGACGTGACCGACGCCGTCGTAGACCGTGTGCTCGCGGCCCCAGGTGCGGTCGACGACCTGGTCCGGCACGACGATGGTGCCCGGCCCGTGCTGCGGTCTCAATGAGCCGACCGCGCAGGGCGCCAGAACCTGTCGCACGCCGACCGAGCGCAACGCCCAGAGGTTGGCGCGGTAGTTGACGCGGTGCGGTGGGAAGCGATGGCCCTTCCCGTGCCGAGCCAGGAACGCCACGCGACGACCCTGGAGGTCTCCGATGACCACATCGTCGCTGGGGTCACCGAACGGCGTGGTCACGTGGACGCGTTCGGACCCGGCGAGGAACTCGTAGAACCCCGAGCCCCCAATGACGCCGATCTCGGCGCGGGCCGGGGCGGTCGCAGGGGCATCTGTGCTGGGTGTCATGGGCCGAGACTAGCCGCGGTACCGCCCCTGGTCAGAGGTCAGCCGGGTCCTTGTGGAGGGCAACGCGACGAGCGGAAGGGCTGTGGAGAAGCATCGGCCGAAGCAGCCTCAGGCGGCCGAGCCCTCAGACGCGGAGGACGTCTTCGTCGCGGTCTTGGTGCCACTGCCGGTCGAGGAGGAGTCGGCGGTGGCGGAGGAGCCGCCCGCCTCGCTCGACGACGCGGAACCGCTGCCTGCCACCGAACCGGTGCGCGAGCTCTTGCCGGAGCGGTTGCCTGAGCTCGTGCGGGAGTCGGTGCGTGAGTCGTTGCTGTAGAAGCCCGAGCCCTTGAACACCACGCCAACAGCGTTGAAC
The DNA here is from genome assembly GCA_031406655.1 of Micrococcales bacterium. GTDB lineage: Bacteria > Actinomycetota > Actinomycetes > Actinomycetales > Dermatophilaceae > UBA4719. The sequence goes on along the minus strand of JANOHS010000373.1, from coordinate 74 downwards.
ATCTTGCGCAGGCGGCCCTCACACTCGGGGCACCGGGTCAGCGAGTCGTCCTTGAAGGACTGGACGATCTCAAA
>JANOHS010000379.1:0-1874 GCA_031406655.1 Micrococcales bacterium | reverse complement strand
AAGGTCGCCAGGGCAGCGATCGCGGCGCCGACGATGAACATCGCCGGCTGCAGCCATAGCCGGTCGGAGAGCAGCGCCCACTGGACCCCGATCCAGGCCATCAGACCGACGCCGAACAGCCCCGAGAACAGCATCGCGCCCGTCCTTCGGATGACGAGACCCAAGGCGAGGACGCTCGGGACAAGGCCGACCAGGACCAGGAGCAGGATCCCGGGCCAGGTGTAGGTATCGAAGGGTGATCCGGAGATGAGCTCCGGCGTCATCCCCATTGGGTCGAGTGGACGGCGGAGCATCTCCACTCCACCGAAAACTCCCCCGAGCCCCACGAAGAGCAGCAGGATCACCATGCTGACCCGCGCTGCCCGCAGGGTCCCCGGGCGGCTCTGCGCCGCCGTTGTTGCGTGCCGTGGCCTGATCGACGTTGACATGACCACCACCTCCAGGCTCAATCCTCGATTGGGGGTTGCGGTCCCTGACAGGGCCCAAGGTCCCTGTCGCATCACCCCATCCCGGCCACCAACCACGTCGCAGCCACAACGGAGTGGCGAAGCCGAGCCGGGGACGTCCGCGAGCCAGCAGCCACGCCTCGATGGCGCCGAACACGGAGAAAAGGGCGGCGAACACCGCGAGCTGCGGGCCGACCTGTGGGTCCCTGTCGAGACCGGCGATGAGTGCGAACGGCACGACGGGAGTGCCGCCGCCGCAATCGCCGACGGGATGATCCAGCCAAGATCGAGCACCCAGGTCGGGTTGGGCAGCTAGCCGAGGTGTCCCTTTCGACATATGGCGTAGCCATGGGTCAGCCAGATCAGGATGCCGACCGAGACCAGATGGGCGCTGAGCGAACCGGCACGGGCACGCCAGGACGCCATGAGCAGCACGGGCACCGAGGCCAGTGTCACCGCCCGGGCTCCTGCGCCCACCCGTGACTGAACGCGGAGGGGACGTGAACCCTCATGGCTGGCTTCTTCCCTGGCGGCATGCGGGCCAAGTCTCCTGCGAGGTTCCAGCCCCCACCAGTGCTTTTCGTCCAGTCCCGCACGCTGGGCAGGCAGAGCCCGGTCGCTGCGGCGTCTAACCTCGAGCGGTGACCACCGGCGGCGAAGCGCACACGTCGCGGCGTCGCTGGGTGATGCTGGCGCTGGGCACCACCGCGCAGGCGGTCGCGACGATGCTGCTCTTCGGTCTGCCGTTCCTCCTGCCATTCCTTCGTCGGACCGAGGGACTCACCCTGGTCCAGGGTGGTGCGCTCGTCGCGGCGCCATCCCTGGGGATGGTGGTCACGCTGATCGCGTGGGGTGCCTTCGCCGATCGGTATGGCGAGCGCCTCGCCATCGCGCTCGGGCTGGGACTGACCGGCCTGCTCGGACTCGCCAGCGCATTGGCGAGCGGGCTGGGCGGCAGGGCCGTGCTGTTCGCGCTCATGGGGGCCGCCGGGGCTTCGGTCAACTCTGCCAGTGGCCGGCTGGTGATGGGGTGGTTCGGGGTCCACCAGCGTGGTCTTGCGATGGGGGTCCGGCAGACCGGGCAACCGCTGGGCGTCGCGTTGGCCGGTGCGCTGCTGCCCCCGCTGGCCGGGTTGGGCGGTCTACGCCTCGCGCTCGCCGTGCCCGCGACGATCTGTCTGGTCGTCACCGCGGTTGTCGCCCTCCTTGCTGCTGACCCACCCCATCAAAGGGTGGCAGAACCCGGGAGTCCGCGGTCGCCATACCGGTCTGCCATCCTGTGGCGGCTGCACGCGGCGAGCTCCCTGCTCGTGGTGCCGCAGTTCGCGACGTTGGCCTTCTCCGCCGAATACCTTGTCTCAGAACGCAGCTGGGACGCCACGGCGGCGGGGCAGCTGCTGGCCGTCGTCGCCGTCGGGGGAGCCGCGG
>JANOHS010000283.1:0-7239 GCA_031406655.1 Micrococcales bacterium | reverse complement strand
TACAACGACCCGCGCCACTCGGCCGGCGACCTCTTCTTCACCCCGGCGCTGTTCGTGATCGCCTGGCTCGTCGGCTTTGCGCTGCGGGAACGAGCCGAGCAGACCGAGGCCGCTGAAGAGCGCGCGGCTCGGGCCGAACGGGAGCGGGAGGCGGCCACCCGGCTCGCGGTAGCCGAGGAACGGGGCCGGATCGCCCGCGAGCTCCACGACGTCGTCGCGCACGCCGTCAGTGTGATGGTGCTCCAGGCGGGGGCTGTCCGCCACCGGATGCCGGTGGCCGACACCGAGGACCGGGAGGCCCTCAAGAACGTTGAGCAGGCGGGTCGGACGGCGCTCGCCGAGATGCGCCGACTGCTGAACGCGATGCGACACGACGGCGACCAGCTCGAGCTTCTGCCGCAGCCAGGCCTCGACGACCTGGACACGCTCGTGGCCGACGTACGAGCAGCGGGACTGGCCGTGCAGCTGCAGGTGAACGGGGAGCCGGTCGCGCTCGCCCCCGGCCTCGACCTCTCGGCGTACCGCATCCTGCAGGAAGGGCTCACCAACAGTCTCAAGCACGCCCACGCCAGCCGGGCCGAGGTGGAGGTGCACTACCTCACCGGCGAGCTTCGGCTCGAGGTGCGTGACGACGGCAGGGGCGGCGCCTCGAAGGACGAGGGTCTCGGCCACGGCCTGGTCGGCGTCCGCGAGCGCGTCAAGATCTACGGCGGAGACATGTGGGCCGGCCCCTCTCATGCCGGCGGCTACGTGCTCCGGGCGCGGCTCCCCTTGGACGGCGGTGAATCTTGAGCATCCGGGTCCTGGTCGTGGATGACCAGTCGATGGTGCGGGCCGGGTTCCGTCTGCTCCTCGCAGACGAACCTGACATGGACGTGGTGGCGGAGGCGAGCAACGGCTCAGAAGCGGTGGCACAGGCAGCGCTGTTCCACCCGGACGTGATCCTGATGGACATCCGTATGCCGGAGCTCGACGGGCTCGAGGCGACCCGCCGGATCCTGGCGGCCGACGACTCTGCACGAGTCCTGATCCTGACGACGTTCGACCTGGACGACTACGTCTACGAAGCGCTGCGGGCCGGCGCGAGCGGGTTCGTCCTCAAGGACGACCCACCCGAACAGCTGATCGCCGCGGTGCGGACCATCGCTGGCGGAGATGCCCTCCTCTCCCCGGCGATCACCAAGCGCGTGATCCGGCACTTCACCCGCCTCAACCGGCACGCTCCTCCACGGGCGGTTGACAGCCTGACGACACGGGAGATGGACGTCTACCGCCTGATCACCCGTGGCCTGTCCAACGCCGAGATCGGCAAGGAGCTCTTCATCAGCGACACGACGGTCAAGACGCACGTCACCCGGCTGCTCCAGAAGCTCGACCTGCGCGACCGCGCCCAGGCGATCGTCCTCGCCTACCAGTCGGGCCTCTTCGACGCGTCCGAGACGCGGCCACCGGAACGACCTGAGCGCCCTCGCTGACGCTGCCCTTCCCGGTCCCGGGTCCTACCTGAGGAGGACTCGAAGTTCGTCGGCTGGTCGGACCCGATCGCGACCTCACGACGACGCGACGACGCTCCCGCGTTCCTAGCGTTTGAGACATGCAGTCACCAGGACCTGCAGTCAACCTCCACAAAGGAGCAACGCCATGAACCACCACCAGCGGGCATGGACGCGAGGGAGCGTTCGCCCATGATCACCATCGACTCCCTGACCAAGAAGTACGGCCGGAGCACCGTCGTCGACGACGTCAGCTTCATGGCCCAAACGGGCCGGGTGACCGGCTTCCTCGGCCCCAACGGGGCCGGCAAGTCCACCACGATGCGGATGACTGTGGGCCTCACCTCGCCCACGTCGGGAAGCTCCTGGATCCTCGGTCGCAGGTTCGCGGACCTTCCCAACCCCGGGCTCGAGGTCGGCGTGATGCTGGATGCCTCGGCCCAGCACGCCGGCCGCACCGGTCGCGAGATACTCACCATCGCCCAGCGGACGATGGGACTGCCGGCAAGTCGGGTCGACGAGACCCTCGAGCTGGTCAGCCTCACCGAGACCGAGGCGAACCGCCGGGTGGGCAACTACTCGCTCGGGATGCGTCAGCGTCTCGGCGTCGCGACAGCGCTGATCGGCGACCCCGCCGTCCTGATCCTCGACGAGCCCGCCAACGGGCTCGACCCGGCCGGAATCCGCTGGATGCGGGACCTGCTCCGCGACTTCGCGAACCAGGGCGGCACCGTCCTGCTGTCCTCACACCTGCTCCACGAGGTCGAGGTCATCGCCGACGACATCGTGATGATCGGCAACGGCAGGATCGTCGCTCAGGGCTCCAAGACGCAGCTCCTGGGGGCAGCGGGAACCGTCGTCCGCGCGCCCGACATCTTCGCCCTGCAGCGAGCCCTCGACGCGCACGGCGTCCAGACGAGCGTGAGCGACGACGGGGCCCTACGCACCGACACCGACTCGACCCGGGTCGGGCAGGCAGCGCTGGTCGCCGGCGTGGCTCTCACCGAGCTGCGCACCGCACATGGAGGGCTGGAGGACATGTTCCTGCAGCTCACCGCCGACACCCAACGAGAAAGGAAAGTGGCATGACCGCCATCACGATTGATCCCGTGCGGGAGGAGCGCGCAACCGTCCGCCAGGTGCCGCTCAGCCGAGTCATCCAGGTCGAGCTGCGGAAGATGTTCGACACACGTTCCGGCTTCTGGCTGATGGCGAGCATCGTCATCGTGGGCGTGCTGACCACCCTCGCGATGGTCGCGTTCGCCCCCGACGCCGACCTCACCTACTACACCTTCGCCAAGGCGATCGGCTTCCCGATGACGGTCATCCTGCCGATGATCGCCATCCTGTCGATCACCGGGGAGTGGAGCCAGCGAAGCGGGCTGACGACGTTCACGTTGGTGCCGCACCGCAGGCGGATCATCCTCGCCAAGGCACTCTCGTCCGTCGCCGTGGCAGTCACCTCGATGCTGTTCGCCTTCGTCATCGGAGCGATCGGCAACGTCGTGGGGACGGCGATCGCCGGGACCAACATGGTGTGGGACGTGTCGTTGGCCGAGGGTATGAACATCGTGCTGGGCAGCCTTCTGAGTCTGCTGACCGGAACCATGCTGGGCATGCTGATCCGCAGCTCTGCGGGGGCACTGGTGACGTACTTCGTCTACGCCTTCCTGTTGCCCACCGTCTTCGGCATCCTCGCGTCGGTCCAGGAAGGGTTCCGGGACCTGCAGCCGTGGGTGGATCTGAACTACGCGCAAGCGGCCCTTTTCAACGGCACCCTGACGGGTGAGCAGTGGGCCAATGTCGCGGTCACGGCAACGATCTGGCTCGTTCTGCCAGCCCTTCTCGGCCTCCGGCTGGTCATGAGGTCAGAGGTCAAGTAGACGCCCGGACGACGAGTGGGTGTTGGTCCCGTGGAGGGACCACACCCACTCGTCCGTGTCTCTCCACTCGGCGGATGCGATGCGCTGCGGAGGGTGTGGGATTTGAACCCACGGACCCGTTGCGGGGTCTCCGGTTTTCAAGACCGGTGCACTCGGCCACTATGCGAACCCTCCAGGCGCCACCCACCTCAGGCGGCAACCAGAGCGAATCATCCAGCATGCGAGGCCCCAGTCCAAGCCACTGCCCGTCGGATGTGCGGTCAAACGGGCAAACCTGCCCTAAGTCCGCTACCTCCACGCACGGCCCTGCCGGCATACCGGCACCTGTGCACGTTTGGCGGCTGCGGCTCAGCACGGGGAAACGGTCACCATGACGCCACGGATCGGCTACAAGGCATCGGCCGAGCAGGTCAGCCAACGTCGATGGCGGAGCCGAATGCCGGAATTTCGTCGATTTCGCTGATTTTGTCATCCAACTGACGTGGACGAGCAGCGCCGTTATCGTGAGTCAAGGACAGCGCGACACCAGGTCGGGGGACTTCATCCCACTCACCGATTCTCTGCCACGGAGTCGAAGGGGGTGTTGATGTCTCTCACGGTGGATGAGCCTGCACCGACGACGCCGTTACCAGCGGGGGTGGGCTTCGGGGTTCTGTTGGAGGCCATGCCTGATGCCCTGTTGGGTGTGGATCGGGCGGGGGTGATCCGGTTCGTCAACCATCAGGCGGAGACCCTCTTCGGCTATGACCGAGGTGCTCTGGTCGGCCAGCTGGTCGAGATCCTGGTTCCGCAGACGTTTCGGATGATCCACCAGGCACAGCGTGAGGGGTATCTGGCTGATCCCAGGACTCGGTCGATGGGGACCGGAATGAAGTTCGTTGGGGTGCGGCGGGACGAGACCGGGTTTCCGGTGGATATCAGCTTGTCCCACGTCCAGACCGGTGATGGTCTGTTGGTGATCGCGGCGGTGCGCGACATGACCGCCCGCAACGAGGCAGAAGGGGAGGATCATCGCCGGGCGGACATGATGTTGGCGGTGATGCAGTTCAGTGGGGACCCCATCATCAGCAGCACCCTGGACGGCACGATCACGAGCTGGAACCCGGCCGCCGAGCGACTGTTCGGCTATACCAGCGCGGAGATCATCGGCCAGCCCGGCATACTCCTCAGTCCGAAGGATCGGGTCGACGAGACCGGCGCCGTGATGGCCCGGGTCAGAGCTGGCGAGGTCGTGGACAACCTCGAAAGCTTCCGTCTCCGAAAGGACGGGACCGTGTTCCCGGTCTCGGTCACGGTCGCACCGATCCGCAACGAGGCCGGCGCCGTTATCGGGTCTACGGCGATACCCCGCGATGTGACCGAACAGCGACGGGCCTTTGAGGCGGCCCAGCACATGGCGGCGATCATCGAGAACTCCGATGATGCCATCATCGGCAAGAGTCTCGATGGAGTCATCACGAGCTGGAACCCGGCCGCTGAGAGGATGTACGGCTATACCTGTGACGAGATGATCGGCAGGTCCATCGACCTGCTCAGCCCCGTTGGTGAGGCCGAAGAGGTTCGCTCCATCCTGGCCAGGATCAGGGCGGGGCAGCACGTCGAGCGGCTGGACACCGTCCGGGTACGAAAGGACGGGACGACCCTGACCGTCTCGCTGACCGTCTCACCCATCCATGACACGGATGGCGCGATTGTCGGGGCATCCGCAATCGACCGCGACGTCACCGAGACACGGCTGGCCTTCGAGGCAGCACGGTCGATGATCGAGTCGAGTCTGGACTCGATGGTCGCGATCAGCCCAGGGGGCAGGATCACCGACGTGAACGAGGCCACGGTCAAGGTCACGGGTATCCCTCGGGGCGAGCTGATCGGGAACGCTTTCTCCGACTGCTTCACCGAGCCTGAGAAGGCCAATGCGATCTACCAGCTGGTGTTCACCCAGGGGATGGCCGTGGACTACCCGCTGACGATGCGCCACCGTGACGGGACGCTCACCGACGTCTTGTACAACGCGTCCGTATACCGCGACTCCGGCGGCCGTGCGCGTGGAGTGTTTGCTGCGGCACGCGACGTGACCGAGCAGAAGAGAGCAGCCGAGATCGCCCGGAGCCTGGTCGCGGCGGAGGACCTGGTCCGTACCGTGATGGCGTCCGCCACTATCGGCATCGCCCTGACCGACTCCGATGGTTTCTTCCGGGTGGTCAACCGCTCGCTGTGTGACCTTCTCGGGTACGACGAAGCGTTCTTCTTGGCACACCGGCTTCACGACATGGTCCACCCCGGCGACCTCGCGGAGGTTCTCGAGGAGAGCGCCCAGATCCTTGCGGGATCGCTCAACGCGCCTGCTGCGATCCTGCGCCTGATACATGCTGATGGCGCGACGGTCTGGGCTCGCCGGGTGGCGGTTCTGATCCGCGACGCGGACGGCGACCCGAACCTGCTCATGGTCCAACTCGAGGACATCACCGCCGAGCACGACGCTCAGGAGGCGCTGGCCCACCAAGCCATCCACGACCCGCTGACCGGGTTGCACAACCGGGCCTGGGTCCTGGACATCCTGGCTACGGATCTGCGCGCCGCGATGCGACTCGGCACCTCGGTCGGGGCGCTGTTCATCGACCTGGACAACTTCAAGGTCGTCAACGACTCTCTCGGGCATGCCGCAGGCGACGAGGTGCTGACCACGGTTGCGAACCGGATCGTGGGCGCGCTGCGCCCCGAGGACCGGGTCGGACGCTTCGGCGGGGACGAGTTCGTCATTGTGTTCCAGAACGTGGCGGATGTTCTGGACGTCGAACGCTTTGCTGAACGGGTGTCCGCCGCCATCGCCGCTGATCTGCCGGTGCAGGGTCACCGGATCGTTCCGACCGCCTCCATCGGTATCGCCGTCTCGACCGCTACCTCAACACCCGAGAGCCTGCTGCGTGACGCCGACTCAGCCATGTTCCGCGCCAAGGCCGCCGGCCGGGCCCGCTGGCAGTTCTTCGACGACGCCATGCACGCCCAGGCCGTCGCCCGGCTCACCGTCGAGGACCAGCTGCGGGATGCGATCATCCGCAGGGAGTTCGTGGTCTACTACCAGCCCATCGTCGCACTGGCCGATGCCCGCGTGGTCGGACACGAGGCCCTGGTGCGCTGGGCGCACCCCACCCGCGGCCTGCTCAGCCCCGGGGAGTTCCTTGACGTTGCCGAGGAAAGCGGCCTGATCAGCGCCATCGGTACCCAGGTCCTGGACCGCGCCTGCGTCCTGCTCGCCCAGCGCCCGGACCTGCCCGGCCAGATCAGCGTCAACGTCTCGGCGGTCCAGCTGTCCTCACCCGAATGGCTGCGCAGTGTCACCGACACTCTCGCCGCTCACCGGGTCGACCCCGCCCGGCTGGTCGTGGAGGTCACCGAGACCGCCGCGCTCAGCATGACCGACTCCGCCCTGCACGCCCTGGAGTCCCTGCGCGGGATGGGCGTCGGCATCCACCTGGACGACTTCGGCACCGGCTACTCCTCCATCTCGGTGCTGTGCGACCTGCCGGTGACCGGGGTCAAGCTGGACATTCGGTTCGTCCACGACCTGACCACCGGCCCCAGCCAGGCCAACGCGTTGGCCCACGGCCTGTCTGGGCTGGTCCACGGAATGCACTTGACCGGCATCGCCGAAGGCATCGAGACCCAGATGCAGGCCAACATCCTGCGCGCCCAGGGCTGGCGACTGGGACAGGGCTACTACTTCGGGCGGCCAGCCATCCTGCCCGTCACCGACCTCTCCACGGACGGCGACCTCATCGCCTGAGGCAAAGGAGGTCAGGCACTGCCCGCCGTTGCCTCAGAGTGATGCAGCGCGCTCAGCGATTCTCGAGACCAGCAGCTCG
>JANOHS010000265.1:0-4649 GCA_031406655.1 Micrococcales bacterium | reverse complement strand
CTGGGCGCGGTGTGCATCGAGAAGCACGTCACCCTGGACCGCGCGGACGGCGGTGTTGACTCCGAGTTCTCGCTGAACCCCGAGGAGCTCACCCTGCTGACCCGCGAGGCCGAAGCCGCCCGGCTGTCCTCGACCAGCCCGCCCAGGGTGGGCCCGACCGAGTCCGAGCAGGCCGTGCTGCGACTTCGCCGTTCGCTGTATGTCGTGGCTGACGTCCGGTCCGGGGACGCCGTCACGCGCGAGAACGTGCGCTCCATCCGGCCGTCAGGTGGCCTGGCCACCGACCAGATCGAGATCGCGCTGGGCCGGACCTTCCGCGTTGACGTCCCGCGGGGCACACCGCTGACCTGGGACCTGATCTAGTCCGGATCAGGCCCGGCAGTCCCCGACGCGATAGATCACCACGGTGGCGCCATGGCCGATCGGCGTCAGCCCCGCCACCGCGCTGAGGTTGACCAGCCCGGCGTAGCTGCTCTGCCGCTCGTCGCTCTCGAAGATCCGGTCGGAGTCGTCGATGACGACACCGACGTTGAGACGCTTGACCGCGGCACACACCTGCGGGTCGGTCGTGAACGACCGGAACCGCTGGGAGACCAGGGCGACGTCCTGGGTCGGGTTCGAGCTGGTGTGCGGGATGACGACCTCGCGGCCCGACCAGACGGCGGAGAACTGGGCCCCGCTGAAGGGACTGCCCAGAACGCTCTGCCCGACAGGGACCTGGGTCGCCAGCTTCTTGTAGAGCGCCTGTTCGTCGGCGGTGACCATGTGGTGGGAGTAGTTGGCGTTGGCGTAGCGATCCTGAAGGACTGCCGCCCCCTGGCCGATGCCCTGGTCCGGGATGACCGAGAAGGCCGCCAGCATCCCCAGCGCGCCGACTCCCAGGGCCGTTCGCGGGGAGAGGAGGCGACCGAACACGTCATACGAGATCCGGCCCACAGAACGTCCCAGCGCATCCGCTGCGCTGGTGATCCCCAATGCTGCCAAGGGAACCGCGGTCATCGGGATCAGCGCTGCGAGCCGTTGCGCGTCGTTGTACCAGAAGCCGGTCAGCTCACGGGACAACCAGCCCGACGAGCCGGCGCACAGCACGTAGAGGAATACCAGGAAGACGTGGCTCACCAGCAGCCAGCGCAGCCGGGGAACCTTGAGCAGCCGGTAGAAGCCCCACAGCGTCGCGACTCCCAGGGCCCAGTTCGCCGTGGTGATCACCGTCGAGAGGGTCAGGGCCTGGCCCATCGCCTGGCTCATCGTCATCTGCTCGGGCCAGTCGAAGTCGCGCACGGAGTTCAGCGCCGGGACCAGGTTCATGGCCGCCCAGAGCCCGAGGGCGATCGACCAGCCCAGCAGCAGCCACAACAGGGAGTGCCGCAGGTGTCGGGGTCCGCTGGCGCGGCTCCGGACGACCAGTCGCGCCGAGAGCATGACGGCGCCGACGACGGCCCAGATCCCGAGGGCGAACAGGGCGCCGGGGTGGGCGAAGAACATCCCCACGGACCCGAGGAACCCCACCGCCAGCACCGTCCACCAGCTCAGTCCCGGCCCCAGCGCCGCGGCATGCTGGACGTCCGCCGTCTCGACCTCATCCAGGGTTGCCCCGTCGGCCGCCACGCCCGCGGAGCTGATGTCCTCCAGCGCCTGGGGGGACCGCGGCATCAGGTGCAGCACCATCAGCGTCAGGGCGATCGCGGCGGGCATGGCAGCCAGCGACAGCACGTTCGGCCAGAGAACCCCGAAGCTCAGCATGATGTAGGGGAAGAGCGTGATCGCGCCGCAGGTCAGGCCGAGCGCCAGGGTGGTGATCAGCCGGGCGTGCGGCAGGATGCGCGAGCAGAGCCAGACCATCGACAACGGCCAGACCACCCCGCCGATGGCCCAGCCGACCGCGTTGGCGCCGATGGCGACGTTGACGCCGGTCAGGGCGCTGGTCAGCGCGGTCAGGTCGTGCCACAGCGGCGGGTACCACCCGGTCACCGCTGCACCGGAGGCCGCCGCGACGTGACGCCCGTCCGGCAGCCCGGAGCGCATGACGTCCAGCACCGCGTTGTAGTGGAAACCCGCGTCGATCGTCTGCGACGGCAGATCGGGGTTGCGCACCCCGATCACGAAGTTGGCGGCAACCACTGCGGCGGCCAGCCCGGCGGCCGCGAGCCACCAGGTCGTCCGGCGGCGCGGCACCCACCATCGCGGCCCCGGCCGCCGGCCCAGGACCACCGACCGCGAGCCCAGAACCGCCCGCCACAGACCCGCGACCGAGGGGTCGGGCCGGTCGGGGACCCGCCCACCGGACCACAACGTGATGGCGACGCGCCCCACCACGGCGACCAGGGTCAGCAGCACGAGCGAGACCGCGACCGCGGCCAGGCCCCAGCTGCTGACAAGGACGGGCACCAGGAGCGTGGCGATCGCGAGCACGCCCAAGGACGTCAGCGGCGCCAGGCCCAGCGCGTCGAAACCGCGAGCGCCCAGGCCCAGGTTGACGATGAGCCCGGGCACCACCAGCAGCACCGCCGCCATCAGGGCGGGGGCGAGGGCGGGGGCCCAGGTCGAGGTCACCGGATCACTCGTCGACCCCGCCGCTCTCGAGCCGCGCCCCCTTGGAGAAGTGCGGCGTCAGCTGGTTGTCGACCATGCTCAGCGCTGCCCCGATCGCCATGTGCATGTCGAGGTACTTGTAGGTGCCCAGGCGCCCGCCGAACAGCACCCCACTCTCGAGCCGGCCCAGGTCGCGGTACCTCAGCAGCCGCTCGCGGTCCTGCGCGGTGTTGACCGGGTAGTACGGCTCGTCCTCGCCCTGCGCGAACCGCGAGAACTCGCGCATGATCACGGTCCGGTCGGCCGGGTGGTCGCGCTCGGGGTGGAAGTGACGGAACTCGTGGATGCGGGTGTAGGGGACGTCGGGGTCGGCGTAGTTCATCACCGAGGTGCCCTGGAAGTCCCCCGTCGCCCTGACCTCGCGTTCGAAGTCCAGCGTGCGCCAGCCGAGCCGCCCCTGCGCGTAGTCGAAGTAGCGGTCGACCGGCCCGGTGTAGACGACCGGGATGTTGCCGACGACGTTGGCCTTGTTGATCTCCTGCGATGTGTCGAAGAAGTCGGTGTCGAGCCGGACGTCGATACGGTCGTGGCCGGCCATCTTCTCCAGCCACGCGGTGTAGCCGTCGACCGGCAGGCCCTCATGGGTGTCGTTGAAGTACCGGTTGTCATAGGTGTAGCGGACCGGCAGCCGGGAGATGATCTCGGCGGCGAGCAGGGTGGGGTCGGTCTGCCACTGCTTGGCGGTGTAGCCCTTGATGAACGCCTCGTACAGGGGGCGGCCGATCAGCGAGATCGCCTTCTCCTCGAAGTTCCTGGCCTCGGCCCCTGAGAACTCGCCGGCCTGCCCGGCGATCAGCGCTCGCGCCTCGTCCGGGGAGTACGCCGCGTCGAAGAACGAGTTGATGGTGCCGAGGTTGATCGGCATCGGGAACACCTGACCGCGGTAGGTCGTGTAGACCCGGTGCTGGTAGCCGGTGAAGGCCGTGAAGGCGTTGGCGTACTCCCACACGCGCTCGTTCGAGGTGTGGAACAGGTGCGCCCCGTAACGGTGCACCTCGATGCCGGTCTCGACGTCGACCTCGCTGTAGGCGTTGCCGCCCAGATGGGCGCGCCGGTCGATGACCACGACGTTCAGGCCGAGGTTCTGGGCACACTGCTGGGCCACGGTCAGCCCGAAGAACCCCGAGCCGACGACGACCAGATCGGCGTTCACGCACTCTCCCGGGGTCTGGACATCGAGGTCAGGCTACCCGAGCAGCCTTGCGGAACCGCATGAAGCCACCAGCGTCCGGCGGCAGGTCGGGGACATAGGCCGACGTCTCGAACAACCGCACCGATGCCGGGTTGTCGACGTTGACCACCGCAAGGTATGCCGTCACGCCGGCCCCGCTCGACCCGAGCACCGCCGAAAGCTGGGCCTCCGCCACCGCAAGAAGGGGACGGGCCAGGGACCGCCCACGTCTCTCGGGGGCCACCGTGATCGAGACCTCCCACTCCCCCTCGCCGACAAGGTCCCAGCGGACGGTGCCCACCGGGCCGCCGACGTCCTCCACCACCAGCAGCAGCTGGTCCTGGCGGGTCAGGCCGGCCTCGACCCAGGCCAGATGTGCTGGCCACGGGACCGGGTCGGCCGTGCGCGAGCTGGCTCTGGTGCCCGGGTCGTTGTGCCACTGCCACAGGAGCCGCGCGTCCGGCATACCGGCTCGGCGTGCAACCAGCCCGCCTGCCGGCTCCGGACGGGCGGACGGACCGAGGCGCTGCGCCTGCTCCCACAGTCGGACCACCCGCCAGGCGCCGAGCCCGTCGACGACACGGCGGCCGGCCAGTGCCAGGTCGGCGCGCGCACGCGAGTCGGTCAGTGCAGCCCTCAGCAGGCCCACCGTGCGCTCATGGCCACTCGGGTCAGGCTCATTGATCTCGGGGCCGCCCAGGCCCACCGCGGCTCCTGCTTCGACGACCGCGTCATAGCCCTCGCGCTGGTTGTCCACGGCGCAGACCACGGCCATCGGCACCCCGATGCAGCACAGCTCCCAGACCGAGGTGCCGGCCGCGCTGATGACCAGGTCCTGCCCGGTCATCATCGCGGCGAGGTCGTCCACCGGCGCCAGGACGCTCAG
>JANOHS010000254.1:0-10453 GCA_031406655.1 Micrococcales bacterium | reverse complement strand
ATGGGCGGAGCCCTGACCGGTCTCGGGGTCGATGGCCTCGGTCGGGCGATGCCGCCACTGGACGGTCTCCTCGACCACCCGGTCGCCCAGGACGTCGTCCAGCGCTGCGACGACGCCATCGCCATCGCTGACCACCTCGCCACCCTCCAGCCGCAGGTTCGCGATCTGGTGGCCGAGCTGTTGTTGGGTCATCTCGACAACGACGTCCCGGACCTTCTCGCAGGCTGCCTTGACCGCGCCTCCGGTGACGTAGGTCTGGCGGGACGCGGAGCTCGAACCGGCCGACCCGATCTTGGTGTCCTTGCTGTGCACGACGACGCGGTCCACGCCCAGCTCCGTGCGAGCGATCTGCTGCTCGACGGTCACCAGGCCCTGGCCCACCTCAACCGCAGCCGTGTGCACGGTCACGGTGGGCTCACCATTGACGATCTCGAGCCGGACCCGCGCAGTCGAGTAGTCGTCGAAGCCCTCCGAGAACCCGACGTTCTTGTAGGACACGGCGTACCCGACACCCCGCACCACACCCTCTCCATGGGTGACGTTGGAGACGCCTCCAGGCAGGTCGCGCAGGTCGGGGGAGTCGTCGGGGGAGCGCTCCGGCGGCATCGGCATCGACTGTACGCGCCGCAGCAGCTCCTCGACCGGCGCGGCGCTGTCGACGACCTGGCCGGTCGCGGTCCGAGCTCCCTCGCTCATCGCGTTGCGGCAGCGCAGCTCGACCGGGTCCATCCCGAGCTCGGCGGCGAGCTTGTCCATCTGCGCCTCGTAGGCGAAGGCGACCTGCACGGTGCCGAAGCCGCGCATGGCACCGCACGGCGGGTTGTTGGTGTAGGAGCCGAAGCAGTCGACGTGCACGTTCGGGACGACATACGGGCCGACGCTCATCGTCCCCGCGTTGCCCACCACGGCTGCGGTGCTGGAGGCGTAAGCGCCCCCGTCCAGGTAGATGGTGGCCTTGACGTAGACCAGCGTCCCGTCCCGCAACGCTCCGTGCTCGTAGCGCATCCGGGCCGGGTGACGGTGGACGTGACCGAAGAAGGACTCTTCGCGGTTGTAGACCATCTTCACCGGCTTGCCCGTATGCAGGGCCAGGAGGCAGGCGGGCACATGCATCGACAGGTCCTCGCGGCCCCCGAAGGCTCCGCCGACCCCGGCGAGGGTCAGCCGCACCTTCTCGGGGGGAAGCCCCAGGGCCCCGCAGATCTGCCGCTGGTCGGCGTGCAGCCACTGGGTGGCGACGTAAAGCTCCACGCCGCCGTCCTCAGCGGGGACAGCCAGCCCGGACTCCGGGCCGAGGAAGGCCTGGTCCTGCATGCCGACCTCGTACTCGCCGGCCACCACGACATCGGCGACCGGCATCGGTTCGCCCTTGCGGATCTTCAGGTGCCTGACCAGATTGCCCTGTGGGTGCAGGTGGGCCTGTTCGCGGTTCAGCTCGCGAACCGGGGGCGCCGCGCCCTGGGCCAGGTCCCACCCCGGGTGTCCGAGGGCCTCGACCGGGTCGGTCACCGGCTCGTACACCTCGTAGTCGACCCGGATCTTGTTGGCCGCCTGCCGTGCGACGTCAGGGTGGTTGGCCGCGACAAGGGCGACGGGTTCGCCTTGGTAGCGCACGACGTCGATGGCCAGGACCGGCTGGTCGGATATCTCGAGGCCGTAGAGCTTCTCTCCCGGCACGTCTTCGTGGGTGAGGACCGCCGACACCCCGGGAGTCGCCAGCGCCGGCCCGATGTCGATGGAACGGATCCGTGCATACGGATGCGGACTGCGCAGCGTGACCCCCCAGAGCATGTCGTCCATCCAGAGGTCGCTCCCGTAGGCGAACTCGCCGAGCGCCTTGAGGTGACCGTCCGGGCGCGGTGGGCTGTCGCCGACCCGTCCCTCGCCGACCTCGGTGCCGCGGGCGGTGTCTGTCCTGGTGCGAGCTGGGGCGGTGGTCATGGCGGTCAGCCGGCTTTCCGGACGAGGGACTGGTGCACGGTTGTGGCTTCACGGGCGATGGCGCTCTCGTCCACGGTGACCACGCGGTCCTGCTCGACGACGACCCTGCCGTCGACGAGCAGCAGCTCCAGCGGTGGCGGGCTGCCGAGGATGAGGGCGGCGACGGGATCGGTGATGTCGGCATGCGCGATCGTGTCGGGCCGCCAGAGGGCGAGGTCGGCGAGCTTGCCCGGCTCGATCGAACCCAGATCGTTCTCCCGGCCCAGAACCCGGGCGCCACCAATCGTGGCCAGCGCCAACGCATCCCGCACGCCGAGCGCCTTCGGGCCACCGCGAGCCCGCGCGAACAGAACCGCGTGGCGCGCCTCCTCGAGCATGCTGGCCGACTCGTTGCTCGCGGCGCCGTCGACCCCGAGGCCCACCCGGGCGCCTGCGTCGATCAGGTTGCGGGTGCGTGCGATGCCGGCTCCGAGGCGGGCGTTCGATGTCGGGCAGTGCGCGATCCCTGTCGACGTCTCACCGATGCGTTGGACGGACCGGTCGTCCAGGTGGATGCCGTGGGCGAACCACACGTCGTCGCCGAGCCAGCCCAGTCCTTCGGCGTACTCCAGCGAGGAGCAGTCGAAGCGCTCGCGGCAGAAGTCCTCCTCGTCGAGGGTCTCCGCGAGGTGGGTGTGCAGGCGCACCCCGAGTCGACGGGCGAGGGTGGCCGCTTCGCTCATCAGTTCGCCGGAGACCGAGAACGGGGAGCACGGCGCGACCGCGACCTGCAGCATCGAGGCGGGAGAGGGATCGTGCCAGCGGGTAACGGCCGCCTCGGTGGCTGCCAGGGCCGCGTCCCGGTCCTCGACGACGTGGTCGGGGGGAAGGCCTCCCTGGCTGCGCCCGAGGTCCATGGAGCCGCGCGCCGGGTGGAACCGCAGCCCGACCGAACGGGCCCCCTCGATCTCGGCCGCGAGCAGGTCGCCGCCGTCGCGCGGGAACACATAGTGGTGGTCGCTGGTCAGGGTGCAGCCGGTGCGCGCGAGCCAGGCGAGGCCACCGCGGGCGGCGACGTTCACGGCATACTCGTCGATCCCCGCCCACACCGGATAGAGCGTGGTCAGCCACTCGAAAAGCGTTGCGTCGGCTGCGAGCCCGCGCGTCACCCACTGATAGAGGTGGTGGTGGGTGTTGACCAGGCCAGGGGTGAGCAAGCAGCCTGAGCCGTCGACCACCCTCGCGCCCGTGACCTCGGGCGCGGGTCCCTCGCTGACCGTCTCGATCCGGTTGCCCGAGATGACGACGTGGCCGTGGGACAGCTCGGTGCGGGCCGGGTCCATCGTCGCGATGGCGCATCCCTGGATGACGGTGCGGGCGGCCATGGCTACAGAGCTCCGTGGTTGGACAGCCGGTCCGCGGCGAGGTGCACCGCGTCGAGGATCTTCTCGTATCCCGTGCAACGACAAAGGTTTCCGGCCAGCGCCTCCCGGATCTCCGGGTCGCTCGGGTCTTCGCTTCGCTCGAGCAGGTCGTGCGCTGCGACGACCAGCCCGGGGGTGCAGAAGCCGCACTGGATCGCGCCGGCCTCGACGAACGCCTGCTGCACGGGGTGCAGCTCGTCGTCGTGCCGCAGCCCCTCGACGGTGACGATCTCGCGACCCTCGGCCTGGCCCGCAGCCACGAGACACGAGCAGACCGGCACGTGGTCGAGATAGACGGTGCACGCGCCGCATTCGCCCTGCTCGCACGCGTTCTTCGACCCTGGCAGACCCATTCGCTCGCGCAGGGCATAGAGCAGGCTCTCGCCCTCCCAGACGTTGTCGACCTGATACTTCTCGCCATTGACCGTCGTGTTGAGGCGCATGTCTCAGGCCGCCTTTCGGTAGTCGTTCCAGGCCCAGATCAGGGCGCGTCGGGCCATGACGGAGAGGGCGTGCAGACGGTATGCCGCGCTGCCCCGGATGTCGTCGATCGGGGCAGCGGCCGCACTCACCTGCGCTCCGAACTCCCTTGCGAGAGAAGGCGGTAGCCAGCCGCGCGACTCCCAGATCCCCGCCTCCTCGAGTGCGTTCGCGGCGAAGGCGCCTGCCTCGGCGGCGACGCGTGGGGTTGGGGCGGCGGAGCCGATGCCCGTGCCGACGGCCTTCCGGCGCGGGTGCAGCGCGATCCCGAAGGAGCACACCGCGATGACCATGGCGTTGCGTGCGCCGATCTTCGAGAACTGCTGAGGCCCGGTTGCGGGGGCGATCCAGATCGCCCGGATGAGCTCGTCGGGCTGCAACGCGTTGCGCTTCACGCCGAGGTAGAAGTCGCTCACCGGTATACGGCGTGGGCCCCGGACCGACTCGACCTCGACCTCGGCGCCGGCAGCGAGGAGTGCAGGGTGGCAGTCACCGGCCGGCGAGGCGGTTCCGAGGTTGCCGCCCACGGTGCCGCGGTTGCGGATCTGGGGGGAGCCGACCGTCCGGGACGCCATGGCGAGCCCCGGCAGCTGGTCGCCGAGCTCACTGATCAGCTGCGCGTACGTCACGCCGGCACCAAGGCGGACGAGGCCGTCCTGCTCGTACCACTCACCCAGGTCGCCGACGCGGGTCAGGTCGATGAGCGCGCTCGGGCGGCGACGGTCGAAGTTCAGCTCCACCATGACGTCAGTGCCCCCGGCGATCGGCACGGCATCGGGGTACTCGGCCCTGGCAGCGAGCGCGTCGGCCCACGAGGCGGGTCGGAGGAAGTCCATGTCGGCTCCTGGTCCACGAGATAGCAGCACCTGGCGGGGCGCGTGCCCTCAGTAGATCGCAACGGGGCCCGGCGAAGGACCACTTTGGACACGATGGCACGCACCGGGTCGCCCCACTCCTGGCGGCAGTGAGCGGGTGTCCACTACCGCGCGCCGTAAAGTTGGGCCATGAGCTGGGAACGGCGAGACGCCCAGGAGGCGGTTGTGCCAGCTCCCCTGCTCGAGACGAAGCTCTATCTCCCCAGCTCGCGACGTCCCCTGGTGCCGCGTCCGCGACTGGTCGAGTGCCTGGACCGCGGGGCCGCGTCGACGTTGATGCTCGTTTCTGCTCCGGCCGGGTTTGGTAAGACGACGCTGCTGGCGGAGTGGCTGGCAGCCGCTCCTGCCGATGGACGGTCGGCGGCGTGGCTCTCGCTCGACCGGCGCGACAACGACCCAGCGTTGTTCTGGTCGTACCTGGTCGCAGCGCTGAAGACGGCGGCACCCGGGGTTGGCGCAGATGCGCTCTCTCTGCTGCAGTCGCCGCAATCGTCGATCGAGGCGGTCCTCGCCACGCTGCTCAACGACCTCAGCGCCATCTCGAACGATGTCGTGCTCGTGCTCGACGACTACCACGTCATCGACTCGCGCGACGTCCAGGACGGGATGGTATTCCTGATGGAGCACCTCCCCCCACAGATCCACCTGGTGATCGCCAGCCGCGCCGACCCGGCGTTGCCGCTGCCTCGGCTGCGAGCGCGTGGCGAGCTCGTCGAGATCCGCGCCGCCGATCTGCGCTTCACACCCGACGAGGCCGCGGAGTACCTCATCCAGAAGATGGGACTGGCGCTCACGGCACAGGACGTTGCGGCGTTGGAGGGGCGCACCGAAGGGTGGATCGCCGCGCTCCAGCTGGCGGCGCTCTCCCTGCAGGGACGGGACGACAGGGTGGGTTTCATCGCGAACTTCGCCGGTGACGACCGCTACATCGTCGACTACCTGGTCGAAGAGGTTCTGCAGCGCCAGCCCGAGCAGGTCCGGAGCTTCCTGATCCAGACCTCCATCCTGAGCCGGCTGAGCGGCTCACTCTGCGATGCCGTGACCGGCCAGAACGGCGGCAAGGCCACGCTGGAGGCTCTCGATCGTGGGAACCTCTTCCTGGTCCCGCTCGACGACCGCCGCCGCTGGTATCGCTACCACCATCTCTTTGCCGACATGCTGCGAGCGCGCCTGCCTGACGAGCAGCCCGACCGCGTCCACGAGCTGCACCGACGCGCGAGCGACTGGTGCGAGCGCAATGGCGATCGGTCGGAGGCGATCCGACATGCGCTGGCCGCCGAGGAATTCGGTCGAGCGGCGGACCTGGTCGAGCTCGCGCTCCCGGCACTGCGCAAGAGCCGACAGGACACCACCCAGCGCCTCTGGCTCGAGGCGCTGCCCGACGAGGTGGTCAAGGTCAGGCCCGTGCTGAGCGTTGGGTATGCCGCGGCGCTCATGGTGAGGGGCGAGGTCGAGGGTGTTGAGGCGCGTCTGCGGGACGCCGAGCGGTGGCTGGACACAACGACGGGGATCGCTCAAGGGCCCCAGGCCGTATCGGCAGAGATGGTCGTGGTCGACGACGAGGGATATCGCCGCCTCCCGGGGACAATCGCCATATACCGGGCCGGACAGGCGCTGCTCCTCGGCGATGTAGAGGGCACCATCTCACATGCCCGGCGGGCGCTCGACCTCGTCGGTGAGGACAATCATCTCGGCCGGGGATCGCCGGCCGCCCTCCTGGGACTCGCCTACTGGACGAGCGGGGATCTCGACGCAGGGCACCGTTGGTATACCGATGCCATGGCAAGCCTGGAGAAGGCCGGGCACCTCTCCGACGTGATCGGTTGCTCGATCGCTCTTGCTGACATCCGCCTTGTGCAAGGGCGTCTTCGCGAGGCGATGAGCACCTACGAGCGGGGGCTGCAGGTTGCGACCGCACCGTCCGCGCCTCCGCTGAGGGGAGCTGCGGACATGCATGTGGGCATGAGCCAGGTCCTTCGTGAGCGCAATGACCTCGATGCAGCCTTGCAGCACCTGGTGGCGAGCAGGGATCTGGGGGAGCATGCGGGCTTACCGCAGAACCGGTACCGCTGGCGGGTCGCGATGGCCAGGATTCGCGAGGCTGAAGGAGACCTGGGCGGCGCAGTCGACCTGCTCACCGAGGCGGAGCAGGTATATGACGGTGACTTCTCTCCCGATGTGCGGCCGGTCGCGGCGTTGCGGGCACGAGTGTGGGCTCTCCAGGGGGCGCTCGGTGAAGCGCTCGGCTGGGTCCGTGAGCGAGGTCTGTCCGCCACGGACGACCTGAGCTACCTCCATGAGTTCGAGCACATCACCCTCGCGAGGGTGCTCCTGGCCAGCGACTCGTCGGGGCGTGGGGAGGGCTCACTTCACGAGGCGACCCGTCTCTTGGAGCGCCTCCTGCGAGCGGCGGAAGAGGGGGAGCGGGCGGGAAGCGTCATCGAGATCCTGGTGCTGCAGGCGGTTGCCCACCAGATGCAAGGTGACCTCAGAGCCGCCGTTGCGTCACTGCAGCGCGCGCTGACGCTGGCCGAGCCGGAGGGCTACTTCCGAGTATTCGTGGATGAGGGCCTACTCATGGTCTCCCTGTTGAAGGCTGTCGCACGGGCAGCCCATGGTGAAGAGACGCGGACCGCCCCGAGCTATGTCCGTCGAATCCTGGCTGCCATCAACAAGACCGGGGACAGCCCGCCAAGCAACCTGGGCCTGATCGAGCCGCTGAGCGAACGCGAGCTGGACGTACTTCGGCTTCTGGGAACCGATCTGGACGGTCCTGATATCGCCCGCGAGCTCTTCGTGTCCCTCAACACCATGCGGACCCACACCAGGAAGGTCTACGCAAAGCTCGGCGTGAACAACCGCCGAGCAGCGGTCCGCCGGGCCCAGGAGCTCGACCTGTTGTCCCCGACCCGCGACCGCTGACGCCGCCGCCAGCGGATCACCACGTCAATCACCAGACGTGGTGATGCCGGCTCACCACATCCGTTCCTACCTTTCGGGCATGCGAACGAACGGCTGGTACGAAATCCGTCTCAGCGGGCACCTCGATACCCGATGGGCCGCCTGGTTTGACGGACTGAGCCTGACCAACGAGAGCGGCGGCACCACCCTCCTCCGCGGCCCCGTGGCCGACCAGGCCGCGCTGCATGGCTTGCTCCAGAAGATCCGCGACGTAGGCGTGCCGCTGGTCTCAGTCACTCAGGTCGAACCCGACCAGCCCAACGTCTCCACCACCGAGCCTCGATAGCTCATCAATCCACACAGCTCACCAATCCACAGAAAGAGAACGACATGACAACCACCGTCCGAACCACACCCACCACACGAGCCCCGATGGACTCAACCAGGAGGACCGCTTTCGTCGGCGGTGCCTTCTACGTGATCACGTTTGCCGCCTCGATCCCGGCACTCCTGCTGATCGGCCCCGCGCTCGACAATCCCGACTACATCGTGAGCGCTGGCGCCGACACCCAGGTGCTCTGGGGCTGCTTCCTCGATGTGGTCAACGCCCTCGCCGGCATCGGCAGCGCGGTCGCCCTGTTCTCGGTGGTCAAGCGCCAGCACGAGGGCTTCGCGCTCGGCTTCGTCACCACTCGCCTCGTTGAAGCCGCGGTCATCCTGATCGGCGTCGTGAGCCTTCTTTCGGTCGTGAGCCTGCGGCAGCCCGGAGCCACCGGGGCTGAGGCGACCTCGCTGGTCACGACCGGCCAGGCACTCGTCGCCACACGTGACTGGACCTTCCTGCTCGGACCCAACCTCATGGCCGCGATGAACGCCTCGATGCTGGCCACCCTGCTGTACCGGTCCCGCCTCGTGCCACGGATCATCCCAACGCTGGGACTGATCGGAGCCCCTCTGCTCCTCACCTCCACCACCGCAACCTTGTTCGGCATGAACCACCTGGGTTCCGTGTGGTCCTCGATCGCAGTCGCCCCGATCTTCGTCTGGGAGCTGTCGCTGGGTGTCTACCTGGTCGTCAAGGGCTTCAAGCCCTCCGCCATCACCACGCCCACCTACCGCGGCGCCGTCGCCTGACCGCCACTGAGCCGATAGCCGGTTTGTCGCACGAATGCCGGGCCGCAGCCTGGTATCGATGCGACAAACCGGCTATCGGCGAAAATGAAGGGCCTATCGGACACCCTTGACCGGCAGGATGGCGAAGGCTCCGATGATGGCGCAGGCGCCGGCGACGGCATACAGCACGCCGTAGCCGCCGCTGCCGATCAACAGGATGGCAGGCGCGATCGCCGGCGCGATGGAAAAGGGAAGTGCGCCGGCGATGTTGAACACGCCGAGATCCTTGGCGGCGTTGTCACTGTCCGGAAGCACGTCGACAACCAGCGCGAGGTCGACGGCCACGTATACGCCGAAGCCGAGTCCGCTGATGGCCATGCCGACGAGGAAACCACTGAAGCTGCCGGCAATGGCGATCACGAACAACGCCAGGCCGTACACGATCGACGCTGCGAGGACGAAGATCTTCCGTCGGCCCGTCCGGTCAGAGAGCCTGCCACCGATGAGCGACGCGGCGACGAGGACGACGGACGAGACGAGGGTGCCGAGGAAGATCTGTTGCGGCACATCGGCCTCGACGCTGCCGATCTTGTCCAGCAGGTAGTAGGCCTGATAAGTCACCAGGAAGGCGTAGGCCAGGACGAACATGAAGCGGCTGGCGAAAGCCCAGGCGAAGTCAGGGCTCTTCCGCGGGTTGACGTAGAACGTGCCGGCGAACTCTCGCAGCGACCAGGTCGGCTTGTCGGCGTTGGCAAGCCGACGATCGTTCAAGGTGGCCGCGAAGAGCAGGATGAAGAACCCGCCGATCGCGCACGGCGCCAGGAACATGGCGAGCTGGTTGCCGGTGAAGAGCTTGACCACGAAGGTGCCGCTCACCGACGCGATGGGCACACAGACACCCAGGACACCGGAGACCAGGCCGCGTTGAGCCGCCGGGACCTGGTCTGGCAGCACCGCCACCATGGCCGCGAGCAGGGCGTTGAAGAACACCTGGGCGATGCACCATCCGAGCAGGACGACCGGGATGGTGGGTGCCAACGCGACAATCAGTACGCCGAGGGAACCAACAACCAGGCCGATGACCATCCACGGCCGCCGCATGCCGAGCGTCGACGAGGTGCGGTCGCTCATCTTGCCGAAGAACGGATTGGCGAAGATCGACAGCAGGGAGCCGACCCCGGCAACAAGCGCCAGGCTGTTCGGTGCCTGCTTGATCCCCACGAGCGAGTTGACCTTCAGAGCCAAGGTGACCAGCAATGGCGCGAGAAACACCAGGCTGGTGCTCATGTACGCCAACGTGTACAGCGAGATGAATCCCCAGCCGACCCGGTGTGTCGCGAGTGGCTCAGGCTCCAGCACGGCCTCGGCTGTCATTCGGGTACTCAATCCGTCCAAGCTGCGGCCGTCAACTAGGTCCCACAGTCATGGTCGGCGACAGCGCACGTCAAGCGTTGTCTTGCCCAGGGTGCCCAGCCGAAACCCAGGTTGGGAGTGGCGACTGGTGATCGAGCGGGAATACGTTGTGCCCCAACGGTCTTCAGTCAGTCACGGCCGGAGACGCTGCCCCCTTCACGGCTGGGTGTGGTTCCGGCAGGAGACGTTCCAGAACGGCATACAGTCCTCTGTATCGCAGAGGTTTGACGATGTAGGCGTCACAGCCGGCGGTCTGGCTCCGTTCCTCATCTGCCTTCATCGCCAGCGCGCTGAGGGCGATGACTGGGATGGACGCTGTGGCAGGGT
>JANOHS010000242.1:0-6197 GCA_031406655.1 Micrococcales bacterium | reverse complement strand
GTTCTGCACAACTGAACACCCATCACCACTGAACACCCCGTTGGGGACATAGCTCAATTGGTAGAGCGCCTGCTTTGCAAGCAGGAGGTCCGGGGTTCGATTCCCCGTGTCTCCACCCAGGTCAGAGGCCCTTTCCGCTCGACGGGAAGGGCCTCTCCCGTGCCCCCTGTGCGCCGATATTGTCAGTCGTGGGCCGCGGAGGGCACCATTTGGGGGATATCAGTGAGCTGGCCGGCGGGGCGCCGCGTGCTGAGCCAGTGGTTGAGGTCGGCGGCGGGGACGGGCCGGCACAGGTGGAAGCCCTGGGCCTGGTCGCAGCCCAGGGCGGTGAGCTTGGTGTATGCGATGTCGTTCTCGACCCCTTCGGCGACCACGCGCAGGTCAAGGCTGTGGGCCAAGGCGATGGTGGAGCCAACCAGTGAGGCGGCGCGGGCGTCGTCGACCATGGGAAGGACGAACGAACGGTCGATCTTGAGCTCGTCGATAGGCAGGTCGCGAAGGTAGGACAGGGAGCTGTACCCGGTGCCGAAGTCATCCACGGAGATCTGGACTCCGTGGCGGCGCAGCCGGGTCAAGATGTCCCGGGCCCGGTCGCGGTCGGCCATCAGGAACTCCTCAGTCACCTCCAACTGCAGAGCGTCCGGCGGAAGATCCCGGGCCGCGAGCATCGAAGCGACCTCGTTGGGCAGGTCGGTGTCGACCAAGGAGCTGGCCGAGAGGTTGACAGCGACGGTCATTGGTTGGCCCTGCGCGCGCCAGACCGCGGCCTGGTCCATGGCGATCCCGAGCACCACCCGGGTCATGGCGTGCATCAGACCCGCCTCTTCGACCAGCTCCAGGAAAGCGTCTGGGTAGAGCAGGCCGCGGGTGGGGTGCTCCCAGCGCACCAGCGCCTCCACGTCGTGGACCTCGCCGGTGCGCACGTCGACCTTGGGCTGGTAGTACACGACGAGCTGGTCGCTGGTCAGCGCGGTACGAAGCTCCTGGACGGTCGTTAGCCGGGCGGCATCGTCGGCATCGTCGGCAGCGCTGTAGACGTGGTGGCCGTAGCCGGAGGCCTTGGCTTTGTACATGGCGATGTCGGCCTTGCGCAACAAGGAGCTCAGGTCGGGGCCGTCATCGGGGAACAGGGCGATCCCGACGCTGGCGCTGGTGTGCAACGCGATGTTCTGCAGGTCGAAGGGCACGGCCAGCGCAGCTCGCAGCTTTACGGCAACTTCGACCGCTTGGTGGTGGTCGGTGTCCGGGAGCAGGACCGCAAACTCATCCCCGCCAAGTCGCACCAGCAGGTCGCCGGCGCGCAGATGCTCGGCCAGGCGGGCTCCCACCTGCACCAACAGCTGGTCGCCGGCGTGATGGCCCAGGCTGTCGTTGACCTCCTTGAACTTGTCCAGGTCCAACATCAACAGGGCTTGGCACCGCGGCTGCGGCTCCATCAGTCGCGTGTACCCCTCGGCATACAGCACCCGCCGGTTCGGAAGCCCCGTCAGCTCGTCGGTCGTGGCGTCCTGGCGACGCAGGTCCGCCATCCGTGCAAGCAGGCGAAACCCCAGCTGGGTGCGAGCGGTCGCCGCCAGCAGTGTCACGGCCGCCAGTACTACAGCCAGCCTCGACAAATGCGTTTGGGTGCCCGCGACCAGCACAAACAGTCCGGCGACGGTGGCCGCCACCGACACGGCCAGGGCCGTCGCCCCGGTCGGCGGGCTCGCCTCCTGCGCTGGAGCTCCGTCGTACCGGGCGACTCCCTCGACCCAGATTGCCACCAGGGCGAGCCCGATCCCCCATCCGGCGTCCAACACTGTCCCGGCCACAAAGGTACCTTCGGTCCGTTGCAGCGCGAGGACTATGTCCGCCCCCGCGAAGGCCAGCAGGCCCGCGACCAGCACGCCCCACCGGCTGCCCATCCGAATACCACGCAAAGATGCGATCCCGGCCACAGCGGCCACGAGCAGCAGGTCCAACATCGGGAAGGCGACCGTCACAACGTTGGCCAGCCACCACGAACCCTTCGGGGCTGAGGTCAGCACCGGGTTGAGAAGTACCGCGAGCACCGAGGCCGCCCCCAGAGAACCCACCGCACTGTCCAGCCACACCGATAACGCATGTCCTGGCGAGCGGTGGAGCACGGCCACGACCAGCGCAGCCAGCATCAGCGGGTAGAACAACAAGGTCGCCACGTCCGCGGGCGACACTAGCGGCAGCGGCCCGCCTGCGGCCACCACCGCTATGTAGTAAGTGAGTCCGGCGGCGAACGAGGTCACCGCAGCCGCGGAGAGCAGGACTTCCCAGCGCCGGAACCCGACTCGCGAGGCCGCCAACCAGCACACCCCGGCGGACATCCACACAGCCACTATCCCCAGCCCGTCCACGACCAGAGTCCGCGTGCCGCCGTGAAGTGCCAGACTGCCGATGACGGCGACGACCAGGAACAGTCCCATCGCCCACACCAGCCCACCATGGAACGTCACACGTGTGCTCCACCGCACCTCACCACCCCCAGCCGTCGCTACGTCTGCGACCTTCAGGAACCCCTTCCGCAGTTTGGCACTTCCCTCAGACGGATTGCGTAAAATACCGAAAGTTGTGCAGACACGTTGACCAGCGACGGCCGTCCCGGTCGCCACGGCGCCCGGGACAGACCCTCGCATGTGGCTGGTGCGGGTCGCCGATCCTGCTCCCGGCGCGGGGTCGTACCCGAAGTGGCGCCCACCCTCGTGCCCTGTCCACCGGAACCCCTCCTCCGACAGGACCGGTCGAGGAAGGCGCCCCAGCAGGGCTTGTCAACGTCCGGGCCGGAGGAGGACCGTAGCCTCATGCCGTCAGCACAGAGTGGTTCAGGCGGGAGCTCATGGCGGAGGATCACGTGCCGATTCAATCTCTGGCACCGCTGGCGAACACACCAGGTTGACGACGGTGGCCATTATCAGACCTGCCTGGACTGTGGGAAGTACCGCGACGTCCCCATCCCAGGCGCGCCCCTGGGCATGTGAGGGCGCACCCGGGACGGCCTTCTTTCGTGCCATAACCCAAAGCCGGTTGACAGCGGTCCGCCTTCCTGCGTCTGTCACCGGACCTCACCACTTTGCTCATTGCCCCTCAGGAGGCGTGCGCGCCGTGCCAGACTGAGCGCGGCGTTACCAAGCGTCAAAGGCAGCGATGACTGAGCGGTGGTGGCGTGGGGTTCGGCAGACGCGTGACGTCTCGCACTCTGCTGTTGGGCGCCATGGGGCTGTGTGCCGCGGCCTACGTGATCGGCCTGGTCCTGCAGGGTGACGCGTCTGACCCCATCGTGGACGTCTGGCTGTCGTTGCTGACGTCCTGGCTGCCCCCGGCGGTGTGCTGGCTGGCGCTCTCACACGTTGGTTTTCGCCGATGGGAGGTCCTGCTTGCCGCGCTCGCACTGACCTTCTTGGCCCTCGGGGACACCTACTACGTCCCATGGACCAGCGACTGGTCACCGCCATTCCCCGGCCCTGGGGACGGGGGGTACCTGCTGTTCTACCTGTTGATGCTGGCCAAGATGGCCGTGGTGGTGCGCCGGGACGCGCGAGGGCAGTCGTGGTCGGTGTGGCTGGACTGTGCGGTGGGGTCGCTCGGGGCGGCCTCGGTGCTGGCAGTCGTGCTCCACCCTGTGCTGGACTCAGCCCTGACGGGTTCCTGGTCGTTGGCCACTGCGGTGGCGGTGGCCTACCCGATGTTCGACCTGTTGTTCGTGGCTGCCGTCGTCGGGATACTCGCCGTGCGCGGCGTGCGCGGGAGAGACCCACTTGTCCTGCTGATAGCGGGCCTGATGCTCTATGCGGTGGCGGACGTGATCTACGCGCTGCAGGTGAGCGCCGACACCTTCGTGGTCGGGTCACCGCTGGACGCCGCCTGGACGATCGGCATATCCCTGATCGCGCTGTATGTCGACGGCACCGCGCGCCGTGACAGGACGGCGTCCCAGGTGGTGGGCCCGCCGACGGGTGCGACGGCCTTGGTGGTGTCGTCGGCGGCCACCGCCGCGGGTCTGGCGGTGCTGGTCCTGAGCAGCCGGATGCACCTGTCGGCGCTTGCCATCACCATGGCGGCGGTGACGCTTCTGGCCGCGGCGGCTCGCACCCAGGTCGCTTTTCGCCAGCTTGTGCGGATGGCTGACCTGCGCCGTCAGGCCACTACCGACCACCTGACGGGCATGCCGAACAGGCGGGCCCTTTACCTCCAGGCAGACCGGCGGATGGCGGTCCCGCAGGGTCTGCGCCAGGCGCTGTTGATGTTGGACCTGGACAGGTTCAAGGAGGTCAACGACAGCCTGGGTCACCAGATGGGCGATCAGCTGCTGATCCAGGTGGGCGCCCGCCTGGGCGAGCACCTACGAACCGAAGACCTGCTGGTTCGCCTGGGCGGGGACGAGTTCGCTGTCCTGCTCGACGACGCCGGAGCTCACCAGGCAGCCACCGTCGCAGCCAAGCTCTGCGCGGCGTTGACCGAGCCGTTCGAGCTGGAGGACATCTCGGTCCACAGCGGCGTCAGCATTGGCATCGCCCTGTTTCCCGACGACGGTCCCGACCTTGCCACCCTGCTGCGCAAGGCCGACGTCGCCATGTACAAGGCCAAGGCTGAGGGCGGCGACGGCCATCACGTCTACGGCGGTACCGATGAAGCCGACTTCGCCACCCGGCTGCGCATGGTCGAGGAGCTGCGAACCGCGATTGACAGCGAGCAGCTCGTCCTGCACTACCAGCCCAAGGTCGACCTTCGTACTGGCGACGTCCACGGCGTGGAGGCGCTGGTGCGCTGGGAGCACCCCACCCGCGGCCTGCTCTATCCGGACGGATTCCTGGACCTGGTCGAACAAGCCGGGCTGATGCACGCCATGACAAATGTGGTCCTCCAGATGGCCCTGGACCAGAGCGCCGTATGGCGGGCCGCCGGGCGGGCGCTGACCGTCGCGGTCAACCTGTCGGCCAGCTCCCTGGTGGACACTGACCTGCCCGAGCAGGTTGCTTCCATGCTCGCCGCCCGGGGCCTCCCTCCGGACGCCTTGCAGCTGGAGATCACCGAGGAGTTCCTGATGGCGGACCGGGACCGGGCCCGGGACATCCTGGCCCGGCTGCGCCGTGACGGTGTCCAGATCGCCGTGGATGACTTCGGCACCGGGTACAGCTCGCTGGCCTACCTGCGCGACCTGCCCATCGACGAGCTCAAGCTCGACCGCTCATTCGTCTTCCCGATGGTCGACGACCCCCGCGCGGCAGCGCTGGTCGCCTCCACGATCGCCCTGGCCCACAGCATGGACCTGCGCATGGTTGCCGAGGGTGTCGAGAACGAAACGACCTACGGCGAGCTCGCGCGGCTGGGTTGTGACCAGGGCCAGGGCTACTACATGTCACGGCCGGTTCCCGCCACCGAGCTCGATGCCTGGCTCAGCTGCCGGCCCGCTGCCGACCCACCCGGGGACCTCCCCGAGCTTCTGCCGTCCGCGACTTTCGGCTAGAAGCGGCGGCGTTGCGGCAGGCCTTCCCACCCGTGGGGTCGGCCGCAACGCCAACGAGCTACTTGACCGTGAGGACCACTCGCATCCACGGGTGGATGCAGCATTCGAACAGGTACCTTCCCGGCAACAGCCCCGCGGTCTGGAACGCGGCTTCCTCGTCCGCGGCCACGAAGACGTTGACTGCCGAGGCAGGCTTGGGCACCAGGCCGACGTTGGGCACCATGGTCGCGCACTCCTCTGCTGGCACATCGTTGCCCGAGATTGCGTTCAGGGGCTCGACGAATCCACCGCCGAAGGCCTTGACCATCGTGAAGGTGTGCGTCTCGCCGCCCTCGTTCTCCAGGATCACCGGCCGTCCCCCACGAATGGTCAACATCGATGGGTCGAACTTCCAGTCCTTGGCTTGCTTCGTGGCAGCGAGCTCGGCGAAGAACTCACCCACGGTGGTCTCGCCGTCGCCGACGCAGGTGCCGGGCCCGATGGCCTGGTTGAACGAGGTCGGCTCGCAGTCATCTTCCATCTCGACTTTTTGACCACCTCGATGCGCGTCGCTGGGGATAGCCAGCGCCAGCGCACTCATTGCCGAGACAAGGCCGGCTGTCAGACCGACAGACATACTTCTACGCCACATAATTCCCTCCATTTGCGGTCGCTTCGGACCGGGGGGCAGGTGCTCACCTGGGGAAGCCCTGGCGTACCGCAGCGAAGCACGCTACTCCCC
>JANOHS010000213.1:0-8002 GCA_031406655.1 Micrococcales bacterium | reverse complement strand
GCCAGCACCAGCTCGTGATAGCCCCCGTCGTTGGGGAAGGTCGTCAGATCGAACTCACGCGGCGTCAGCATCTCGGTGAACGACTCCGCCACCCGGCGGGGAGTATCCGCCAGGTGCGGCGAAGCGGGGTCACGACCAAGGGCGCGAAGCAGGTCCCGCACCGCTCGCTCAGCAGCTGGCAGGTTGACTTCCTGGCGGCCATGCACAACGCGCAGACGCCGACCCCCGTCCGAGCCGCCGGTCGGCAACGCGACCTCATGCTCGAGTTTGGCAATGCTCATGGCCAGTCCTTTCCGAGAAATGTTCGTCTACTGTTTGTCGAAGGTCTGTCCATGCGTCAAACGCCTCCAAGTGGGATGACTATTCCCTGACTGTGTCCGATCACGACCTTTGGCAGGCCGGCACCGGGCGTCTGACTGCGTCGACCTCAACGTAGCCACTACCGCGTCCGGCGGTGCCAGCGACGCGTTCCTGCAGGTGTGCGACCGGGACGACCGAACGAATAGCCCCTGATCAGCCGGCCCGTGGCACCGGAGCATTTATAGGATCGTGAGGTGATCACACTCGAGTTCCGGCATGTCGACGTGTTCAGCCGGCGGGCCTTTCAGGGGAACGGTCTTGTCGTGGTTCTTGACGCGGAAGAGCTCTCACCAGATCTGATGCAGGCCGTCACGCGGGAGGTGCGCCAGTTCGAAACAGCGTTCCTGACCGGAGTGGACCTCGACAGAAGATCGGCCGTGTTGCGGATCTTCACCGAGGACGAGGAGCTGGACTTTGCGGGCCATCCGGTGCTTGGTGCTGCTGCGGTGCTGCACGGGATGCTGCCCGGAGGGCAGTCGGGCGAGCAGTGGGCCTTGCGGGTTGCCCATCGAACGATCGACGTTCGAACCAGCGCTGGGGCTACATGGGTCGATGTCGAGATGGATCAGGGCGTCCCGCAGTTCGGGCCGACGGTCGTAGGTGAGCGGGCAGTGGCACTCCATGAAGCCCTTGGACTGACGCGAGACCACCTGCATCCTGCGCTGCCGATGCAGGTGGTCAGCACTGGTCTCGACTATCTGATCGTGCCTGTCGCCAGCGGATTGGAGCAGGCCCGGATCTGCCGCCCCGACTTCGAGGCTCTCCTACAGGAGATCGGTGCCAAGTTCGTCTACGTGCTCGACCCGGAGCGACCCGAGGGTCGCACCTGGGACAACGCCGGCCGTGTCGAGGATGTCGCCACCGGAAGCGCCGCCGGCCCGGCCGCCGGATACCTGATGCGGCACCAAGTCCGTCCCAATGACGAGCCGCTGCTTCTGCACCAGGGCCGATACACCGGGCGGCCCAGCACGATACGAGTCAGGCCTGAACCCGACGGGCGGCTCTGGGTCGGCGGGCCTGTCGCGCACGTGGCCGCGGGACGCTTCGGGGCTGAGACCGCGTGACCCGACACAACGATCGGCGCCGGACCCGCCGCCCTGTCAGTGCAGCCGCACCTTGGCGACAACACCTGCGTGGTCGGATGCCCAGAATGGCGGGGCAGCCTGGAAGGGCGTACTGCCGACCACCTTGGAGGACAGCGGTCGAACCGCGCCGTGGGTGAGCACCAGGTCGATTCGGCTGGTGAAGGCAGAGACCGGGTTGGTCAACGTTGAGCTCTGGCAGCAGGTGAGGCCGGCCTGACCTGGGTTGACCGACCACGAGTCGCGGAACCAGGACTTCGTCAGGTCGGCGTATGACGTCGTGGTGGTGCCGTCAGCTGCGGAGTTGAAGTCACCCGTTGCGATGACCGCTCCGGCGCCCCGAGCCGGTCCGGCGAGGAACTCGCGTGCCTGGGCCTCCTGCACGACAGGCGAGCCCTCGACCTCGAGGTGAGTATTCGCGTAGTGGAACTTCTTGCCGTCCAACACGCCGTCGATCGAGGCCCATCCGCGGTCGAACGACACGGGGTCACCCAGTGGCGGCTGGAAGGTCTGCTGGGCCGTGTAGTTGCCGTTCTGCGGGTTCGACCAGTGAAGCCCGGGGGTGTCCGCGTTCACCAGGATGACATCACGGTCCTGCAGAGTCACGACGCAGTCGGGCAACGGGTCCGGAACGCCACAGCCGAACGTTGGGGACACCAACGGCGCCGGACCGATGTCGGCGTTGTGTGACACGGAAGCGACCTCATAGTCCAGGCCCTTCGCGACCAACGCCTGCTGCAGGATCTGGAGGAAGTCGAAGCTCGGCGGAGCCGGCACCCCGTTCGTCGCCTGCGCGATCCAGCTGGAGACCTCTTGCAGCCCCACCAAATCGGGCTGCTCCTTCGATATCGTCTCCGCTATCGCCGTCGCTCGCGTGGGGAAGTCGGTGTAGAGCATGGTCCCGTAGATCTGCGCGACCGCTGCCACGAAGGCGGGGCCGTCTGCAGCCTGGAGCGCCGGGTCCAGGCTGGAGCCGAGGTACAGATTTTGAGTCATGACGGTGAGCTCGCGTTTGTCCATCGCCTGCGCCGCGCCCGAACCGGCGAGTGGCAAGGCCACCGCGACGAGTGCGGCCAGCCCGAGACGTAAACCAGTGCGAAGCCACATGAGAAGCCCTCGATTCAAAAACAGCGTCGTGCCTGCCACGACGACGGTCGCTCTACTGCAGTATGCCGCCGTTCCACGGCCGAGCCCAGGGATCCGTGACATCACACCATCGGCCAGCAGTGCGGAGACAGCACGCACACGGGATCACCTCGTCGTAGGTCGCCGGGACGAAGGACTGCGCGTCTGCCGAGGAGTTGCCCGCCGCCATGACGTAGGTGACTCCGGCCTCCGTGGACCGGCAGATGGGCCTTGGGCATGGGTCCCCGAGCTGCGGCAGCGCGACGCAGAGCCTGCGAGGTCACCTGTTATCTTGCGCGGCGATCTCGGCGCTCGCCGCCTCGAGCAGGGCGGCAGGGTCGACGCCCATGTGACGTAGGGCGCGCGCGGCGGTTCCGTGCTCCATCTGGGCGACCGCCACGACGATCTGCGCGCTGGTCAGGCCCGAGTGGGTATCGGCACGCGCGAGGCGGCTGGCAGTCTGGAACGCCGCGCGTCCAGACGCGTTCATGTGGAACGCGCCACGGGTGGCAAGGGGATGCCCTGTGTCGAGCACGTCGTCCGGTAGCGGTTCGACGCCAACGGATCTCAGCGCGTCGTCATGGGATGCCGCGACAGCCGCCCTGAATGCGTCGGGGTCCGCGCCAATGCGCTCGAACGCGCGCCGCGCTGACCCGTCGGGCAGGTCAAGCGCCGACAGTAACAAGTGCTCGGCGCCGGGCTGCTCCTCGCCCGCCCGGTGGGCATGGGTCTCGGCCCCGGTCATCAAGGCGTTGATGGTGCGAACGTCGGTCAGGCGGGTCTTGAGTTTCACGGCTTTTCCTCCGATGGTTGTGGGCGTGATTGACCACGCTGGGGCGAGAGTCGTTTATGAGCGCCCTGGCGTGTGACCCCGAGGGCTTCAGCGATCTGAGCCCATGTCCACCCGTGTTCGAGCGCGCGCGCCACGCTGGCGCGCTCCAAGCGGTCGGCCTGGCGGCGCAAAGCGACCACTGCCGCCAGAGCAGCGGAAGGATCTTCGGGGTCGGCACAGTCCCCACGTCCGTTCATGCTGTCAACTTTAGATGACACGACGTGTGTTCGTCAACTGCCGTTGACACCCCGAGCTTCACATCTGCCACTCATCAGACTCACCCATAACCGGCACCACAAGGTGCCCGTGGCCCGCCTGGTAGGCCATCGGCCCACGGTGATCGCCCGGCGGTGTTCGTTGCGCGCGCGTTACGCTCCCGATCTGTGGATGATCTCGTTGCGCTGCTGCCGAGTCAGCTGCTCGGCCCAGCTGAGCGGCGCAACGTCGCTAAGGCGCTGTCGCTGCACGGCTGGGGTGGTGAAGACGGCGCCTGCGGGCGAGCGAGCGCCAACGGGTCCTGGTGACGTGCTGCGTATGTTCCTCGCCGCGCTGCCCCCCGATAATGACATCGTCCTGGTCGCGCACAACAACGCTGGCCTGTACGTCCCGGCACTCGTCCAAGAGCGCCGCGTGGTCGCCAACGTCTTCGTCGACGCGGGGCTGCCCGTCCGCGGCGGCCTCGTACCACTCGCGCCTCCGGCCTTCCGCGACTTCCTGCTGCAAAAGGCCGACGCGGATGGACTCTTGCCAGAATGGACGCACTGGTGGGACAAGACCGACCTCGAGGGGCTGTGCCCGAGCGCGGTTGTTCGTCGGCAGGTCGAGCAGGAGCAGCCGCGTCTGCCGCTGTCCTACTCTCAGGAGTCATTGCACCCTCGTCGCCCCACCTGCCTATGCATGGCGCCCTCCTGTCTCCTTCGCGCCGTAGTCAGGGTCGCTCAGGCGTCGCAGGAGGACGGCCCGCCCCCGGTGGGGGACGGGCCGTGCCGCGCTTAGAGCTGACCGGGGGTCACTGGGTGAGCGGCCCCAGAACCGTGTCGTTGGCGTAGGCCTCTTTGGCGTTCTCCTTCGTGACGATGACGGGCGCGAGCAGGTGGGCCGGGACGATCTTGACGCCGTTGTCGTAGGTCTTGTCCTCAACGACATCCGGCTTGCCGCCCTTCTGCAGGGCGGTAATCATCGCGATGGTGTCCTTGACGAGGTTGCGGGTGTCCTTGTTGATCGTGGAGTACTGCACACCCGCCATGATCGACTTGACCGACTCGACCTCGGAGTCCTGCCCCGTGACGACCGGGACCGGCTTGCCCGCGTCCTTGATCGAGGTGAGGACGGCGCGACCGAGCGTGTCGTTCGGGGACAGCACGCCGTCAATCGCCGCCTTGGTGTAGTTGGCCGTCAGGAGCGTGTCCATCCGCTTCTGGGCGTTCTCGGCCTTCCAGCCCTGGGTGACTACCTGCTGGAAGTCCTTCTGGCCCGAAACCACCTTCAGGGTGCCGTCGTCAATCTTGGGCTTGAGCACGCTCATGGCTCCGTCGAAGAAGACCTGCGCGTTGGCGTCGTCGGGCGATCCGGCGAACAGCTCGATGTTGTACGGGCCGGCCGGCTTCTTCTTGGCCATGCCCTCGAGCAGGGCAGTGCCCTGCAGGACACCGACCTTGAAGTTGTCATAGGCGATGTAGTAGTCGACCGCGGCAGTGTTCTTGACCAGGCGGTCATAGGCGATGACCAACGCGCCGGAGTCCTTGGCCGACTTGAGCTGGGTGCCCAGCTGCGAACCGTCGATGGCACCGACGACGATGACCTTGGCGCCCTTGGTGATCATGGCCTGGATCTGGTTCTGCTGCTCTGCCACCCCACCGTTGGCGAACTGCACGTCGGCCTTGAAACCGGCGGCGGCGAGGTCAGTCTTGAAGAGGTTCTCCGCGAGGACCCAGTTCTCCGAGGTCTTCTGCGGGAGGGCGACACCGATGAGGGCGTCTGCGGGGAAGGCCCCTGCCGCCGCACCGGAGGCGGCCCCTCCGGTCGCGGGGGTGTCGTCGGCTCGGCCGCATCCGGTCAGGGCCAGGGCGGCCACTGCCGTGACTGCCAGCACCTTGGCGAAGTTGCGCATGTGCACTCGTTTCCTTTCATGTGTGCCTCTGACGAGGCACGGGGTTTACGGGATGCGGACGGCGTCCGGCATGACTTCTCTGGGCTCAGCTGCCCTGGCGGATGGTGTCCTTAACGGCTTCGGTCTCCGTCGCGGCTGACGGTGGGCTCGAGCCGGGACCCTCATCAGAGGAGGACCCGCCACGGACGTTGCGCATGATCAGCCCGATGATCGAGGCTCGACCCTGCGACTTGTTGTAGACGTCGAAGGCGACGGCGATGAGCAGCACGAGGCCTTTGATGATCTGCGTGGCGTCGGCCCCGATGCCGAGCAGTTGGAGTCCATTGTTGAGAACGGCCATGACCAGGCCTCCGATGATCGACCCGATGACCGTGCCGACACCACCGGTCACGGCAGCGCCGCCGATGAAGACGGCGGCGATCGCGTCGAGCTCCCAGCCGACACCGTCGAACGGTCCGGAGGCGTTGGACCGGGCGACGAACATCATGCCGGCGAGGGCCGAGAGGATCGCCATGTTCATCATGACCAGGAAGTTGACCTTCCTGCTCTTGACGCCCGACAGCTCGGCCGCGTGGCGGTTGCCACCGACTGCGTAGATATGGCGGCCGATGATCGTCCGCGTCGAGATGAACCCGTAGAACAGGACCAAGGCGCCGAGAATCATGCCCGAGATGGGGAACGACGTACCCCGCCGGCCAGACGCGAACAGCAGCGTCGCGGCGATGATCGCGGTGCAGACCAGCGCCAGCCTCAGCCACATGATCCAGGCTTCCTCGACGTCGGCTCCGACCTTGCTCAGGGCCCGACGACCGCGGAGCTGACCGACCACGATCAGGGCGCACATAAGGATCCCGATCAACACCGTCAGGTTGTTGTACCCGGTGCTGGGCCCGACCTCTGGGAGGTAGCCGGCGCCGATCCGCTGGAAGTCTTCGCCCACCGGCACCGTGTTCGACTTTCCGACAAACTGGTTGGCGCCGCGGAAGAGGAGCATCCCGGCGAGGGTGACGATGAAGGCGGGGATGCCGACGTAGGCGACCCAGATGCCTTGCCAGGCGCCGATAAGGGCACCCAGGGCCAGGCCGAGGAGGATCCCGACAAACCAAGGGAGGTTCCAGTCACGCATCGTGATGGCGACGACGATGCCCACGAACGCGGCGATCGAGCCCACTGACAGGTCGATGTGGCCGGCGATGATGACGAGCACCATGCCGATTGCGAGCACGAGGATGTAGGAGTTGCCCTGGAACAGGTTGATGACGTTGTCCGGGGTCAGCGTCAGGCCACCGGTCCTGATCTGGAAGAAGATGATCAGTGCCGCGAGGGCAAAGATCATGCCGAGCTGACGGGTGTCGCCGCCGAAGATCTTCTTGACCGTCTGCATCGAGATCTTGGACTGCGAACCAGCAGCTCGAGTAGTCGGCTCGGTGCTCATGAGCTTTCCCCCATCGAGTGGGTCTTGCCCGCTGTCGTGCGTGTCATCAGACGCATGAGCGCCTCCTGGTCTGCCTCGGTCTTGTCGAGGACGCCGGTGATGGCACCCTCGAAGATGGTGTAGATGCGGTCAGAGAGTCCGAGCAGCTCGGGCAGCTCCGAGGAGACGAGAATGACTCCTTTACCCTCGGACGCGAGCTTCTGGATGATGCCGTAGATCTCGAACTTGGCGCCGACGTCGATGCCGCGGGTGGGCTCGTCCAGGATCAGCAGGTCGGGTTCGGTGAACAGCCACTTCGCGAGGACGACCTTCTGCTGGTTGCCACCAGAGAGCTTGCTGACGCCCTCGTTGACATTCGGCGCCTTGGTGCGCAAGGACGTGCGGTAGGACTCGGCGTAGGTGTACTCCTCGCGCTCGTTGACGGCGAACCCGTGCGTGATCCGGCTCAGGCGGGCCGAGACGGTGGTCCGCTTGATGTCGTCGAGGAGGTTGAGGCCAAGAGACTTGCGATCCTCGGTGACGTAGGCGAGGCCGTGGTCGATGGCCGAGGCGACGTTGGACAGGCGAACTTCCTTGCCATCCTTGATGATCGTGCCGCTGACGAAGTTGCCATAGGACCGTCCGAAGATGCTGCGCATGAGCTCCGTGCGGCCGGCTCCCATCAGCCCGGCGAAGCCGACGATCTCGCCGCGACGCACCGTGAAGCTGCTGTTCTTGCAGGTCAGACGGTCCGGCACGCTCGGGTGCTGCACCGTCCAGTCGCGCACCTCGAAGAAGGTCTCGCCCAGCGTTGGAGTGTGCTCCGGGAACCGTGACTCCAGGTCGCGACCAACCATCCCCCGGATGATCCGGTTCTCGTCGACGCCGTCCTCCTTGACGCGCAGGGTCTCGATCGACCTGCCGTCACGGATGATCGTGATCGCGTCTGCGATCTTCTCGATCTCGTTGAGCTTGTGGCTGATCATGATGCAGGTGACGCCCTTGGAGCGCAGGCCTGTGATGAGGTCGAGCAGGTGCTGCGAGTCGCCCTCGTTGAGAGCGGCCGTGGGCTCGTCGAG
>JANOHS010000192.1:0-12050 GCA_031406655.1 Micrococcales bacterium | reverse complement strand
GCCAGCACCGCCCAGCAGGTCGCCCCGACGAGGGCTACGGCACCCCAGGCCACCATGGACCTCGGAGTCATCCTCCCCGTCTTCTGGTCTTCAGACGTTTGCGTTGACATGGGGGATTCCTCCAGGGTGCGCGGCGTGGTTAGGATGCCCGAAACATACACCCGTATGTCATCCCGAAACGGGATATCTTGGCCACATCGGACCCCCCGTCAAGGAACATCCAGCAACGCGGCAACCGAGGCGCCCGACCTTTTCAACGGTCAGCTCTTGGAGCCTCTGCGATCGTCGAGCCGTTCCCCATCGTGCCGTCAAGGATCAACCCGAATGACATGAGGGGAAACAGCCTCTGCAACGGCCGCAGCAGAGCCTTGTCCAGAAGTGTCACCAGAGGCCAAGACCACCTCGGGACGCGGTCATAGAACAGGTGTCGGTTGTAGAAGTACGGGACGATCCGGTAACCCGTCATCGGCACCCGGCCAGCGAGGGTCCAGAGCGTGCGGTAGGAGTAGACCTGTGTGTGGTCAGGATGAGCGAGCTCACGTTTGAGCAGCGCCAGCACCACGTTGATGATGCAGGTGGTGTTCGGCGTCGTCGCCAGGAACCTCACGCCCGGACTGCAGGCGGCGACCTTGCTGAGCCACCCCAGGGTGTCCTGCGTGTGTTCGATCAGCTCACCCGCCACTATGACCGTGGGCCGGAAGTCCGCGATGATGGCGTCAAGGTCCTCGACCAGACCGTAGACGATCTTCGTGCCCTGCCGGGTCTCGATCTCGCCCGCCAACCTGAGCGCCTCTGACGCGTCCACGCCCAGCACCTCGTCTGCCACGGCTGCGATGTCGGCATGCAACCAGCGGTAGGAGCTCGACCCCTCTCGATGGACCTCGGTCTCGTCGTAGGCGCCCAGATCAAGAACGCGCTCGCCACGACACGCCTGCACGACGTAGTCGTAGCGGTTTACGGGTTTGCTGACCACGAGCCTCGCAAACGGGCTGTGGTCCAAGCTGCACAGAGGCCGGGATGCGACGAAGAAATCAGGTTCCGTGCTCATTGAGAGCGCTTTCAGACCAGGTCGACGGTGAAGGCCGGTCCGGTGGCGGCCCGGACCTCGTTCTCGGTGACCCCCTCGGCCAGCTCGCGCAGGACCAGGCCGTGGTCGGTGACGTCCATGACGCACAGGTCGGTGATGATCCGCTGGACCACGCGCTTGCCGGTCAGCGGCAGCGAGCACTCGGCCACGATCTTGTGGGTGCCGTCCCTTGCGACGTGCTCCATCAGGACGATGACCTTCTTGGCGCCATGGACCAGGTCCATCGCCCCGCCCATGCCCTTGACCATCTTCCCGGGGATCATCCAGTTGGCGATGTCACCGGTTTCGGAGACCTGCATCGCGCCCAGGATCGCGGCGTCGACCTTGCCGCCGCGGATCATCCCGAAGCTGGTCGCGGAGTCGAAGAAGGACGCGCCCTTGCGCAGGGTGACGGTCTCCTTGCCGGCGTTGATCAGGTCCGGATCCTCTTGCCCCTCAACGGGATAGGCCCCGACACCCAGGATGCCGTTCTCGGACTGCAGCACCAGCTCGACGTCCTCGGGGACGTAGTTGGGCACCAGCGTCGGCAGGCCGATACCGAGGTTGACGTAGTCGCCGTCAGAGAGCTCAGCGGCGGCGCGGGCGGCCATCTGCTCACGGGTCATGCTCATTTCGAGGCACCTTCGTCCGGGGCAGCAGGGGCGGGTCTGGGCTGGACGGTTCGGCGCTCGATCCGCTTGTCCTCTGCCTGCTCGGGGGTGAGCGGCAGCACCCGCTGGACGTAGATCCCGGGCAGGTGCACCGCGTCGGCGTCGATCTCGCCGGGCTCGACCAGGTGCTCGACCTCGGCGATCGTGATCCGCCCGGCCATCGCCGCCAACGGGTTGAAGTTGCGGGCGGACTGGCGGAACACCAGGTTGCCGTGCCGGTCGCCCTTCCAAGCCCGGACCAGGGCGAAGTCCGTGGTGATCGCGTTCTCCAGCACGAAGGTCATCGTCTGCCCGTGCCACTCCATCTCGCGGGTCTCCTTCGGCAGCGACGCCTTGGTGACCGACCCGTCCGGGGCGTAACGCCACGGCATACCGCCGTCCGCGACCTGGGTGCCGACACCGGTCGCCGTGAAGAACGCGGGTATGCCGGCCCCGCCGGCCCGCAGCTTCTCGGCCAGGGTGCCCTGCGGGGTGAGCTCGACCTCGAGCTCACCGGAGAGGAACTGCCGCTCGAACTCCTTGTTCTCACCCCCGTAAGAGGAGACCATGCGGGCGATCCGCTTGTCCTTCAACAGGATTCCCAACCCCCACTCGTCGACCCCACAGTTGTTGGAGACCGCTTCGAGATCGGTCACCCCGCTGTCGTGGATCTGGGCGATGAGGACGCTGGGGACCCCGCAGAGCCCGAAACCACCCACTGCCAGTGACGAGCCATTGACGATCCCGGCGACCGCTTCGGCTGCGGTTGAGACGACTTTGTCCATGCCGTGGACTCTAGACGGTCGACCTGCTGCGTGGCAGTTGTGGCACTGACCTCCTTTCGGTGTTTTCGGGTCCGCCCTGTCATTGGGTACCGTTGAGTGCAAACCACCGGTCGTTCCTGCCATCAGGGGCCCTGATGGTGTTGTGCATGCGGCCGGCCACGACGGGAGAGCTTCGCGTGACAGCTCTCTCGCGGCGAGTTGCCGAACGAGCGGATCGTCAGTTCCTTCCCGAGATCCAGGTGCTGCGGGCCGTTGCGGTCATGCTCGTCGTGCTCTACCACTACTGGCCGTCAAAGCTCACGGGTGGATACGTCGGCGTCGACGCCTTCTTCGTCATCTCGGGCTTCCTGATCACCTCCCACCTCTTCCGTGAGGTGGACCGGACGGGCACCGTCAAGCTGATGGCGTTCTACGCCCGGCGCGCCCGGCGGCTGCTTCCTGCGGCGATCGTCGTTCTGCTCTTCGTCGCCCTGGGAACGATCCTTGTGCTGCCGACCGACCTGTGGACCTCCACCTCCCATGAGCTCACCGCGAGCAGCTTCTACGTCCAGAACCTCTGGCTCGCGTCCAAGGCGGTGACCTACTCCGCATCCAACGACGTGGCCTCCCCGGTGCAGCACTACTGGTCGCTCTCGGCGGAGGAGCAGTTCTACCTGATCTGGCCGAGCCTGATCATCCTCTCGTGCCTGGCCGCGCGCCGGTGGTTCCGTGGTCGCACCACGACGACCGTCGGGTTCACCCTGGTGCTGGTCACGGTCGGCTCGTTCGCGATCTCGGTGTGGGCCACCCAGGCGCACCGTGCCGCGGCATACTTCATCACCCCGACGCGCGCGTGGGAGTTCGGTGCCGGTGCGCTCGTGGTCCTGCTGATGCGCAGCTGGGCGCCGACCCTGACCGTGGCCCGCCTGCTGCGATGGCTGGGCATGACCGGCCTGCTGGCCTCGGCCTGGTTCTTCTCGACCGCAACCGACTTCCCCGGCTATGCCGCC
Source organism: Micrococcales bacterium (assembly GCA_031406655.1). Lineage (GTDB taxonomy): Bacteria > Actinomycetota > Actinomycetes > Actinomycetales > Dermatophilaceae > UBA4719. Next base: position 8,560 of record JANOHS010000192.1, on the reverse strand, counting down.
GCCCTGCCCGTGATCGGCACCGCCGCCGTGATCATCGCGGGCGACACCGGTCGCGCCGACCCCAGCGACCTGCTGGTCCGGCTCCGGGCGGTCCGCTGGCTCGGTGACGTGTCGTACTCCGTCTACCTCTGGCACTGGCCGCTGCTGGTCTTCGCGCCGTATGTCGTGCGGCACAACCTGCGGACACCAGAGCTTCTCGCGCTGGTGCTGCTCTGCCTGGTGCTCTCGGGGCTGAGCAAACGCTTCGTCGAGGACGCGATGGGTTTCTGGCCGGCGCTGACCAGGACCCCGCGAGCCACGCTGTCGGTCGCCGGCGCCGGGATGCTGGTCATCGCCCTGGTCTCAGGGACGCAGGTCTACGCGGCCACCGTCAAGGAGCAGGAGACCGCGGCGCTGCTGGCCGACGTCTCGGGCACCCCCTGTTTCGGGGCGCCGGCGATGGAGGACCGGGCCAGGTGTCCGGAGGCGATCAGCGCGCTGCCGGTGGCTGCCATCGCCAAGACCGACGCGCCCTGGTCGCCCGAGCCGGGATGTCGCGCCACGGGCACCAGCCCCACCGTCCAGACGTGTTTCTGGGGCTCGGGCAAGCCCAGCCGGGTGGTGGCGCTGGTGGGGGACTCCCACGCCGAGCACTGGCGTGGGGCGCTGCACCGGATCGCCAAGGCCAAGAACTGGCAGGTCATCGAGATGTTCGCCGGTGGCTGTCCGGCGACCTATGCCAGGAGCGTGACGTTCGAGAACCGTGGCCGCGACGGCGACCTGTGCCCCAGCTGGACGACCCGGGCCACGGCCAGGCTCAAGGCCCTGGCCCCTGACGACATCATCACCACCGCGTACGTCCAGCAGAACGTCTTCGAGCCCGCGAGCTCTGGCCCGGGCGGGTTCGAGCAGGTCTGGCGTGAGTGGCTCGGCTTCACCCGGGTCACCGTCCTGCGGGACATCCCCGCGGCGGGCAACCGCAACAACCCGCAGTGTCTGGCCGTCCACGAGGGCAGGCCGCTGGACTGCTCCAACCCGCGCCCCCAGGTCCTCATCGACGACGACATGATGCGTGCGGCGCGTTCCATGCGCCATCAGGTGAACCTGGTGGACCTGAGCGACTACTTCTGCGACGCCAGGCGCTGCTACGCGGTGATCGGCGGGGCCAGCGTCTACTACGACTTCGACCACATGAGCATGCAGTTCAGCGCCACCCTCGCCTCGGCGCTGCTGAACGGCATGTCCCTCACCTGAGCCGGTCGCGCCCGCCCCGAAATTACAGATCTGTAGTTCACCCAAACCGCTTGCGGCGGGTGGGGCGGCAAGGCATAACTGGTTACTACTGATGTTGTTGGGATTCATGTGACGGATGAGGGGGAGCCAGGTGATGTCCGTTCGGGCGCGACTGGTCACGTTCAGCGGGGCGCTGGCGGTTCCGCTGATGGCGGTCGGTGCCGGGTCCCCTGCGCAGGCGGCAACCCCCATCCCCGCGCCGGTCACCCCCGCGCCGGTGACCCCCGCGCCGGTGATCCCCGTCCCCCTGGTCCCCTCGCCGATGGTCCCGAGGCCGCCGAGCAAGGCCCTTCCGGCCACCCTGGACATGGCGACGCCCTACCAGGCACAGCTGTCCTGCGACCCTCGTGACAAGCCCGGTGTGGCCGCCTTCGCCGCCTTGATGCAGGCCACCTACAAGATGGGGACGTCCGGTATCAGCCGCGGCTGTCTGGGCGGCACCAGCGAACACTACGACGGCCGGGCCCTGGACTGGATGCTCAGCTCCAAGGACCCGCAGCAGAAGGCGGTCGCCGACTCGGTGGTCACCTGGCTCAGCGCCGACAACGGTGCGATGGCACGGCGGTTCGGCATCAGCTACATCATCTGGAACACCAAGATGTGGCGCGAGTACGCCCCCGAACGCGGTTGGGCGGCCTACGCCGGCTCCTCCCCGCACACCGACCACATCCACTTCAGCTTCTCGTGGGACGGCGCCATGAAGCGGACGTCCTGGTGGACGGGGACGGCCACCACTGTCGTCGACCTGGGCACCTGCCGGGTGTATGCCGGCCAGTACGCGCCGCTGTACACCGTTGCCCGCACGGCCGCCTGCCCCACCAACCTCCCCGTCGCTCCGGCGTCCCCGTACCCGGTGTACGTCCTCGGGCAGCGGAACCCGCAGATCGCGTTGGCCCAGAAGGCTTTGGCAGTCATCGCCGACGGGGCGTTCGGGCCGGTGACCTACACGGCGCTGCTCTCCTGGCAGACCCGCTCGGGTGTCCCCATCACCGGGGTGCTGGACAAGGCCACCTGGGCCAGGCTGGTCCCGACCCCGCCGGCGCCCGCCGTCGCCGCTGTTCCGGTCCCGGTGCTTGCGGCGCCAAAGCCAGTGCCGGCGCCTGCGCCGAAGCCAGTGCTGAAGCCGGTGCCCGCTCCGAAGCCCGTGCTGAAGCCGGTGCCCGTGCCGAAGCCGGCCTCACCACCGTCGCGTTCGGCGGCCCGGCCACCGGTCGCACCCGTGGCGGCGACTCCGTACACGGCATACAAGAAGGTGGTCCTGCGACAGGGTTCAAGGGGATCGGCCGTGGTCGCCCTCCAGCGCGCCCTGCACGTGACCGCCGACGGTGCCTTCGGGCCCAAGACCCGGTCCGCGTTGGTGACCTTCCAGTCGCTGCAACACATTTCGCCCAGCGGGGTCGCGGACCGCCTCGTGTGGGACCGGTTGGAGAAGCGCGACTTTCCGCTCCTGGGCTACCGGGGGCTCACCCTGAGGCAGGGTTCCAAGGGTGTGGCGGTTGCCGCCCTGCAACGCGCTCTGCGGGTCCCCCCGATGCTGCCTTTGGGCCGAGGACCCGCGCCGCGGTCATAGCGGTCCAGTCACGCGCCAGGCTCGCACCGACCGGTGTGGTCAGCGGCGTCACCTGGGTCGCGATCGAGAAGCAGATCCGGCGCTAGCGGGTCTCAGGCCAGGTCCAGGGTGACGCCTTCGGAGGCGAGCCGCTCGGGCCGGGGACTGCCTCCGGCGCTATTGCCGTTGCGGGCCAGGACCACCGAACCGTCGACCGCCCACGCGGCAAGGGTGGACTTGAGCACCTGGGTCAGGTCGCCGGCCAGGGCAACACGGGTGCCGGCCGGCCAGTCGCGTTGCGGCACAACACTTCTGTATGTCGCTCGCTCACCTTCGGTCATCAGGGCCAGATCGTCGGGGGACGGTTCGGCCACGGCGACGAGCTGGTCCCCGTAGGTCGCAAGCTCGCGTGCCTCGTCCATGGCGCCGCCCGGGATGGGCCCGGTGTGTACGCGGGCAAGAGCCGCCAGCGTCACGAGCACCACGTCGCCGGACGGCGGTGCGAGCGCGGCCGCCAGGTCGGGGTCGTCGCAGACCAGCAGGTCCGGGGACCTGTCACCCACACAGTCCACGGTGGCACCGACCGACCAGATGGCGAAGGCCCAGTAAAGCGCCCGCCAGTGCGGCGGCAGGGACAGCCGCACCACCGAACCGGGCCCAAGGTCGTACTCATCCTGAAGAGCGTTGCCAGCCTTGGAGACCCAGTTGGCCACCACCTTCCCCGAAAGCTCGATGCGCTCGCCCTGCGTCGGGCCATGGGTGTCCTCGTAGAAGGTGACCCTGGGCCGGGCCGGGTCGGAGCGCAGGATCTCGGCGAGAACTGAGGCTGGCGTTCGCACGCAGGGCAGCCTACGGGCGATAGCGTGCGGACCGTGAAGCCCACCGACCTTGGTCGCCGTGCGGAGGCCATCCTCGCGGGGGACCCTGGGCAGTTCGCCTTTGACGACACCCTGGAGCTGCCGCTGCTGCGCGGCGAGCGCCTGGCCGGTCGGGTCCTGACCAGGGTGGTGGTCTCCGCCGGGCTCCTGACGGTGCTGACCGCCATCGTGGGCGCCGCCCTCGCGTGGCTGGGCGTCTGGCAGCCCCTGGTCGCCCTCGTGGTCCTGCTGACCCTGGCCGGCCTCTCCTGGCGGGTCAGTGCCGTCGTGCCCACTCGTGCGTTACCCGTCTGGGCCGCTCTCGCGTTGCTGGTGGTCTCCCTGGGTGCCACGACGTGGGCCGGGCTGACCCACGACGAGCAGCTGCTCCCACGTGGCGAGGCGGGGGTGAACGCCCAGGCTGCAGTCTCGTTGGCTCAGCATCATCAGTGGCCGATCGCGTTGTCCACCAATGCCTTTGGTGGTCCAGAGGTGCTGCGGACTCCTGGCCTTACCCTCGAGAGCCCGGGATTCCGGCAGGTCGGCCCGGCCGCCGAACCGGCGGTCGAGCCACGGGCCCTCATCGGCGGCCCCCTCTGGCTGTCGGTCGGCTTCTGGGCCGGGGGAGTGACAACGATGCTGTGGGTCCCCGCTGTGTTCGGCGGGCTGTTCGTCCTGGCCATCGGACTCCTGACCAGCTCCGTGGTGGGACCCCGGTGGGGCCCGCTGGGCGCCCTCGCCACGGCAATCTGCTTCCCGGTGCTGCATGCAGCGCGCGCGACCTCTGCCGACGTGGTCGTCCTGTTCGTCATCTGCACGGGGCTGCTGCTGCTCGTGGCAGCCATCCGTGCCGGCGCCCGGGGCCATACGCATCAGGCCCAGGCTGTCGGCTTCCTGGCGGGGGCGCTGGTCGCGAGCGGATCCTTGTTCCGCCCCGATGCCGTGGGACAGACGATCCTGCTGGTCCCGGTGGCGGCCCTGCTGGTCATTCGCCGTGACGACGCTGGTGCGCCCGCGATCTGGGGTGCCGGCTCAGCGACGGCGCTGTCTGGACTGACCGGAGTCGCCCTGTCCTCAGGTCTGCTCCGGGAACAGCGCAGCTCACTGATCTGGTTGGGGCTGTTCGCCTTTGGGCTGGCCCTGTTGGCTGTGGTGGCGGTCGTGACGGCACGTCGCGGGGCGCGCATCCCCGACCGGGCACGGGCCTGGCTGCCCAGGGTGGCGGCAGCCCTGGCGATGGTCGGCGGGCTGGCCCTGCTGGCTCCGCCCTCACGTGAGGCGTTGGCGTGGACGTCATGGTGGACCGGGCCCTATGCCCTGGCCCTCACGGTGGTCGTTGTGGCTTTCGGGGCGCACAACCTGACCCGCGCCTGGTTTGCGGGCGAGCGGCTGCCTGCCTGGACCGGCGCCCTGGTGGTCGGTCTCGGAGCAGCTCTGCTCCACTGGCGCTCGCCGGCCGGGGGTGCGACGTCGCCATGGGTCAGTGGGGGCGTGGTCCTGGCGGTGCCCTTCGTCGCCGTCGCCGTCTGCATGGCCACTGCCTGGGCCACGCGATGGTCGACCCGGCGTCTGCCCAGCCTCGCGGTTGTGGTGGTCAGTGTGGGGGCGGCGGCGTTGCTGCTGGTCCCCGAGGCCGCCGCCACCTGGCCCCACGCTGACGAGCGGGTGTCTCGAGGTCAGGTCGCCGCCGTGGCGCAGGTATGCCGGGAGCTCGGCCCCGCCGATCTCGTCCTCATGGTCGACGACCGGGCCGCCGACGAGTGGCTGCCCACCGTCCGGGCGACCTGTGATGTCCCGGCGCTGTCGCTGACTGCTGCGACCCGGAGTGACCCCGCCGCTCGCGCGTCCGCAGTTGCCGCCGTGTCGAAAGTAGTCAGCGGAAGCGATGGTCGTCTCGTCATCATGGCGGCCGGATCGGTTGCGCCCATTGCCGATTTGGCCGTTCGGCCCGATACCTTCCCTCTCCCGATCCCCGTCGTCGCGGTGATGCTGACCCAGGATCCTGGACACGTCGCCGAGCGCCCCGACGGGCTCGAGCCACTTCCGGTGCGGGTCTGGCTGGCAGCAGTCGGCTAGAACCCGCAGCCGGTTGGAACATCGCCCGGTTGGAGCGGCCGGCGGACCGTGGCTCAGCCCGGAAACGGGAGGTGACGAGGGTAGGCTCGCCCACAATATGAACAAGCCCGCCAAGCCCACCGGTCGCCCGTGATGAGCGCTGCCGACAGCACGGATCCGGACGTCGTTTCGCCCGATCTCGATCTGGATGCCGAGGTGGTCAGCGAAGGCGTCGGGGCTGCCGCCCTCAAGCTCGCGATCATCGCGCCCGGCCGCGTCGCTGGGGCGGGCGTGACCGCGCATACGACCACCTTGGCCCACCACCTGGCCCAGGCCGGCCACGACGTCACCGTGGTTGCCTGGTTGAGCCCCTTCCCCGGCCGGCCCCACTCCGCCAGACCCACCACCAGTGCGTCGTCCGGGGTCCGGGCGTTGCCGCGCATCGTCCGCGCCCTGTCCTGGGCGCGGCCCGACACCTGGGTGCGTGCCGGCCGGCGGCTTCGGGGGTTCGACGCGATCATCGTCGTGGACGTGTCGCCGCTGGCCGTACCCGCGCACCTGGCGATGCTGCGCGCAGCCGGCTCCGGGCGCGGGGCGCTCGACCCGTCGCGCGAGGGCACACCGCGATCGATCGTCATCGCCCACAGCCCGCTGCCGCGCCGATCCCGTTCTGGCGACAGCGTGCTGATGCGTTCGCTGTTCGAGCGCGTCGACGCCGTACTGGTGCACAACCCGGAGCAAGCGCGCCTGGCGTTGGACCTGCACGCCACGCGGGTCTCGGTGGCCGACGCCGTTGCCCTGCACCACCAGCAGCAAGCGGTTCAGACCCCTGACCTGTCCAGTCGCTGGGCCCACTATGTCGGGGCCATGGAGGCTCTGGCCTCGCCACCCTGGCACGCCGCCGAACCGGCTCCCTCACCGGCGGCGCCGCTGAGTCCTTCTCTGCGGACCCGGCTTGCTGCCCCGGTCCGCCAGCTGCTCCAGGGCAGGCCCGACGCGCTCCCGATGACCCGCACGGACCTGCCCGAATGGGTGCGGCCCAGCGACGTTCTCGCCGACGGCGCCGACGCCGATGACGCGCGTGACTGGGCGCGGTCCTACGGGCTGCCGCGCTGCGCCGACCCGATCGCTGCCTGGTCCGCCCTGGGCGCGCTCGCGGCGATCGTGCGGCTCAGTGACGACGGACACCGAAGCGCCGTGATCATCGACGGTTCAGGCCTGCGCTCGCCCCTGTCGAAGTGGGCCCGCTCGATCGGCTTCGCACCGGTGGAGCTGGACTTCACCGGCAGCCAGGACTCCGTGGCCGCCCTCGTCGTCGACCAGGCGTCGCTGGACGTCATCACCCGGCTGCATCCGAACGGCTGCGACTCCGAGGACGTCGACGAAGCCCTGCGCCAGGCCGCTTTTGCGCTGCGCGTCGGCGGCCTGATCTCGTTGACGCTGCCGCTGGGCCCGGCCGGTGCCGATGGCGCCGTCGGCGTGGCGGACGTGCGCGCCATCCTGGCCCGGGCCAACGAGCTCGGCTTCGTCCTTGTTGGCGACGCGGATGGTGAGATCACGACGCTGATGCGAGCCGCCGGTGAGGACCAGCGCCGCAGCGACGCGGCATACGCGCTGGTGCGGTTGACCTTCCGCCGTCGTTGAGCTGAGCCGCTGGGGCTATGCGCCTCCGGGCTCGGGTGCGGAGGTGCGGGGGAACTTCTCCACGAACGCCTTGACGACCTCACCGGACAGGTCGCCACACAGCTGACGGTTCCCTGTCTGGCTGGCCACCGAGGCCTGGTCACTGGCAAGGGTGGCCGACCAGTGCGAGAGGGCGTACTTCTTGCCGGCCGGCAGCTCGCCATAGGAGGGGTCCCAGGCCGACACGATGAACTTGTCCGCGGCCGCGTCCAGCTTGTTGGTGACCTTGGCGAGCTCCTCGAGCTGGGACTTCTTGGCAGCGCCCGCGCTCTCGTCATACCAGAGCACCGTGTAGCCGTGCTCCAGGTTGTGCACCAGGACCTCCATCGGCGGCCGGTCGGCAGCGGTGTAGAACGAGCGGTTCTTGGAGACGGCCGGCTGGTCGAAGTGCGACCCGTATGAGGGCGGCACCGTGTCGTACTTGACCTTCGGGTCGGTACTGGGGTTGACGTGGCTGCCGTTGCCGCTGGCCTTGTCCGTGGTCGGCACGTCGCACGAGGCCGCCGCGGCCGGCACGCCGATGGCCGCTATCGCCACGTCGGGGCGCTGCTTGCCGGCGTCGATCACCGCGTAGGCAATCACCGCGCCGAGCACCAGAAGGAGCGTCGCGGCTCCGGCGACGCGGTGCGGGGGAACTTCTGCACGAACGCCTTGACGACCTCACCGGACAGGTCGCCACACAGCTGACGCTTGCCCGCCTGGCTGACCACCGAGGTCTTGTCAGCGGCGAACGTGGCCTCCCAGTGCGAGAGGGCGAACTTCTTGCAGGCGGGAAACTCGCCGTAGGACGGGTCCCAGGCCGACACGATGAACTTGCCCGACGCCGCGTCGAGGTTGTTGGTGACCTCGAGGAGATCGCCAAGGTCACCAACAAGCTCGACGCCACGTCTGGGAAGTTCATCGTCTCGGCGTGGGACCCGTCCTACGGCGCTCTGCCGGCAGGCAAGCCGTATGCTCTCTCGCACTGGTCAGCCGCCGCTGGCGCCGAGAAGCCTGCGGCCGGGCGCCGCCAGTTGTGTGGGGACCTCTCTGGTGAGGTCGTGAACTCGTTCGTCACGAGCTATCCCCGCACCGACTCCCCGGAGCCCAACGCCCCCTGACCCCCTGCCCGTAGTCTCCCCAGCGTGCGAACACCCGCCTCAGT
>JANOHS010000169.1:0-6859 GCA_031406655.1 Micrococcales bacterium | reverse complement strand
ACCACGCCAACCACCGACTGGCGCTGGCTGCTCATCTCTTCGCCACACAGCAGCACGACGTGGGACCTGGTGCACACGAGTGCCACGGCGGCCGGCGTCCTCGGGCTCTGCCTGGTGGTCACCATGCATGCCCGCAGCCGGCTCTACCTCCCGCTCGTGGCCACCGGCAGCATGACGCTGACGCTCTACACCGCGCACGTCCTCGCGCTGGCCAACGGCAGTCCGCTGCTGTTGACCGACAACCGGTTGCAGCTGTGGATCGGGCACGTCATCACCGCCATGGTCATCGCCACCTTCTGGCGGACACAGCTGGGTCGGGGTCCGCTGGAGGGGCTCGCGGCTCAGATCGACCGGGCCGCCCGTCGGCAGGTGGAGGGGCGTTCTCCGCGCGGGCGATAGGTTGCTCACCATGCTGCGTGCGGGACTGACCGGTGGGATCGGCTCGGGCAAGTCGACGGTGGCTCAACGGTTCCGGGAGCTCGGGGCCGTGGTCGTCGACGCCGACGAGCTGGCGCGCGAGGTCGTCGTCGCCGGCTCGCCCGGCCTGGCCGCCATCCGCGAGCGCTTTGGCGACTCTGTGATGGCAGCCGACGGCTCACTGGATCGCGGTGCCCTGGGCGGGCTCGTCTTTGCCGACCCGCTTGCGCGCAGGGATCTCGAGGCCATCACCCACCCGCTGATCGGTGCCCGAACCCGCTCGCTCGTGGAAGCGGCGCCGCGCAGCGCGGTCGTGGTGCACGATGTCCCGCTGCTCGTGGAGCTTCACCTGTCCGCGGCCTACCACCTGAGCGTGGTCGTCGGAGCCGACGAACGCATCCGGATGGAGCGCCTCACCGGCGAACGCGGGTTCAGCGATGCGGATGCCCGTGCGCGCATCGAGGCGCAGGCCGACGATCGGCAGCGTCGAGCGGCCGCCGATGCGTGGCTGGACAACAACGGGACCGTGGCGGAACTGCTGGCCCGGGTCGATGCCCTGTGGCGGGACCGGATCGTCGGCTTCAACGACAACCTGATGACCGGAGGGCACAGCGGTCGCCCGGACACCCCGACCCTCGTGGCATATGACGACTCATGGCCCTTGACCGCGGCTCGACTCATCCGACGGGTGAGTGCAGCGCTGGGTGACAGTGCGGTGGCCGTCGAGCACATCGGGTCGACAAGTGTGCCGGGTCTGACCGCCAAGGATGTGATCGACCTGCAGATCGGGGTGCGACGACTGGCCGACGCTGATGCCCCCGAGTTCGTCAAAGCGTTGGCGGACAAGGGCTTTCCCCGGTCAGCGGGCAACGACCAGGACGCCGTGCACCCCTGGGCGCCCGACCCGTCGTCGTGGCGTAAGCGCTTCCATGACAGCGCCGATCCGGGGCGCGTCGCCCACATCCATGTCCGCGAGCACGGCTCTCCCGGCTGGGAGTCCGCACTTCTGTTCCGGGACTGGCTGACCGCCAACCCCACCGAACGCGATGGCTATGCCGGCCTCAAACGAGCCCTCGTCCAGACGGAAGCCACCACCACGGCCTACAACGCGGCCAAGGAGCCCTGGATCGATCGCGCGCTTGAACGCGCGCGGGTCTGGGCAACGGCATACCGGATGGAGCGCCCCTGAGTGACTGCGCGTCCGTCGGGTGTCGCTGTCGGTGGCGACGTCTACGGTTGAGTCATGCGTCCCACGACTGATCTCCAGCGGACGGTTGCCCCGTTCCGTGTGGTCGCCGACTTCCAGCCCAGCGGTGACCAGCCGGCTGCGATCGCCGACCTGACCAGGCGGATCCAGGCCGGTGAGCAGGACATCGTGCTGCTCGGCGCGACCGGCACGGGCAAGTCGGCCACCACGGCGTGGCTGATCGAGCAGGTGCAGCGCCCGACCCTGGTCATGGCGCCCAACAAGACGCTCGCCGCGCAGCTGGCCAACGAGTTCCGCGAGCTGCTGCCGGACAACGCGGTCGAGTACTTCGTCAGCTACTACGACTACTACCAGCCTGAGGCGTACATCGCCCAGACCGACACCTACATCGAGAAGGACTCCTCGATCAACGACGAGGTGGAGCGGCTGCGGCACAGTGCCACCAACTCCCTGTTGACCAGGCGTGACGTCGTCGTGGTGGCGTCGGTGTCCTGCATCTATGGGCTGGGCACCCCGCAGGAGTACGTCGACCGGATGGCAAGGCTGAGGGTGGGCGCGCAGATGGAGCGCGACGACCTGTTGCGCAGGTTCGTCCAGATGCAGTACACCCGAAACGACCTGGCGTTCACCCGCGGGACGTTCCGGGCGCGCGGTGACACCGTGGAGATCATCCCGGTCTACGAACAGCTCGCGATCCGGATCGAGTTCTTCGGTGACGAGATCGAGCGCATCTACACCCTGCACCCGCTGACCGGCGAGATCATGCGCGAGGAGGAGGAGATGTATGTCTTCCCCGCAACTCACTACGTCGCCGGCCCCGAACGCATGGAGCGGGCGGTCCGGGGCATCGAGGCGGAGCTCGAGGAGCAGCTGGCCGTCTTCGAGAGGCAGGGCAAGCTGCTCGAGGCCCAGCGGCTCCGGATGCGCACGACCTACGACGTCGAGATGATGTGTCAGGTGGGCTCCTGCTCCGGCATCGAGAACTACTCGTTGCACATCGATGGCCGGGCCCGCGGCTCGGCGCCCAACTGCCTGCTCGACTACTTCCCGGAGGACTTCCTGCTGGTCATCGACGAGTCGCACGTCACAGTGCCGCAGATCGGCGCGATGTACGAGGGCGACATGTCCCGCAAACGCAACCTGGTCGACTTCGGGTTCAGGTTGCCCAGCGCCATGGACAACCGGCCGTTGCGATGGGAGGAGTTCCTGGAGCGGACCGGGCAGACGGTCTACCTCTCGGCGACCCCCGGGCCGTATGAGCTGGCCAAGGGTGATGGGGTGGTCGAGCAGATCATCCGCCCGACGGGGCTGGTCGACCCGCAGATCGTCCTCAAACCAACCAAGGGCCAGATCGACGACCTCCTGCACGAGATCGGCGAACGTACGGCCAAGCACGAACGGGTGCTGGTCACGACGCTGACCAAGAAGATGGCCGAGGACCTGACCGACTACCTGCTGGAACGCGGCGTCCGGGTGCGCTACCTCCACTCCGAGGTCGACACGCTGCGCCGCGTCGAGCTGCTCCGTGAGCTGCGGATGGGGGAGTACGACGTCCTGGTCGGCATCAACCTGCTCCGCGAGGGACTCGACCTGCCCGAGGTCTCCCTGGTGAGCATTCTGGATGCCGACAAGGAGGGGTTCCTGCGTTCCGCGCGAAGCCTGATCCAGACCATCGGCCGCGCTGCCCGCAACGTGTCCGGCGAGGTGCATATGTATGCCGACAAGGTGACACCCTCGATGGAGCAGGCCATCGACGAGACCACTCGTCGTCGTGCCATCCAGGTTGCGTACAACCTCGAGCATGGCCTCGACCCGCAGCCACTGCGCAAGAAGATCGGCGATATCACCGACCTGCTTGACAGGGAGGACGCCGACACCGAGGCTCTGCTCGGCAGCGGGAGGTCTCAGTCGAGGGGCAAGGCCCGAGGTGGCGCCGGCGGACGAGGAGCGCTGGTCGCCGACATCGGGGTGTCCGGCGGGCGACTGGCTGACCTGCCCGCGGCCGACCTGGCCAACCTCATCCAGGAGCTCACCGTCCAGATGCACCAGGCTGCGTCCGACCTGCACTTCGAGCTCGCCGCCCGGTTGCGCGATGAGCTCGGCGATCTCAAGAAGGAGCTCCGGCAGATGACGGCCGCTACGTCCTGAGTCCGATGTCGTTGGTCCGGTGGTCGTTCGGCGGGCGATTTGGGTTTGTGTGCAGGACTCATGGATAATGGGCGCTCCACGGAGGGGAGTATCCCCACGCGGCGTCCTCGTCATCACGGTTCAGCAAGCGCTTTGCGCCTGCCTGTTCCCGGGGAGCCGGTCCGCCATCCGGGCGGGAGAGACCTCCGGCCACTTGCTTTTGCACCGTGACCGGAAGGCATGCTCCAACAATGAACGTTCCTCTGTGGGTCTGGATCCTCACGCTCGGCGTGACCATCGTGCTGCTGCTGATCGATGTCTGGATCATCGGCCGCAGGCCCCACGTCCCATCGATGGCCGAGGCTGGTCGCCACCTCGCTTTCTTCATCACCCTCGCAGTCCTGTTCGGACTGGGGATCTGGTACTTCTCCGGCGCCGACTTCGCCGCGCAGTACTTCGCCGGCTGGTTGACGGAGTACAGCCTGAGTGTCGACAACCTGTTCGTCTTCCTGATCATCATGGCCAAGTTCGGGGTGCCAGAGAAGCTTCAGTCGACTGCCTTGATGGTCGGCATCATGATCGCCCTTGTCCTGCGCGGCATCTTCATCGCCGTCGGGGCGGTGGCGATCAACCAGTTCTCCTGGATCTTCTACGTGTTCGGTGCGTTCCTCATCTACACGGCAGTCAAGCTGGCCCGTGAGGGCGAGAGCGAAGACGACGAGTATGAGGAGAACGCCCTCCTGAAGTGGGTCGAGACGCGTTTCCCTGCAACCAACGTGTGGCAGGGCACGAAGCTGTTCGTCACCACGAACGGCAAGCGCATCATCACGCCGATGTTCATCGTCATCCTGGCCCTTGGCACGACGGACCTGCTTTTCGCGTTGGACTCGATTCCGGCCATCTATGGTCTGACCCAGGAGCCGTTCCTCGTTCTGACCGCCAACATCTTCGCCCTCATGGGTCTGCGTCAGCTGTACTTCCTCATCGGTGGTCTGCTCAAGCGCCTGGTCTATCTGGGCATCGGCCTGTCCGTCCTGCTGTCGTTCATCGGCGTCAAGCTGATCCTGCATGCGATGCACGAGAACGAGGTGCCGTTCATCAACGGCGGGCAGAGCATCACCGGTGCTCCGGAGATCACGATCGGCCAGTCGCTCACGGCCATCCTGGTCATCCTGACCGTCACGACCGTCGCCAGCCTGCTCAAGAGCCGCAAGGACAACGCGTCAGCAAACGCTGGCTGATGGAGCCGGGCGGTCCGCGAGGGACCTCACTGGTTGGTGGTCTCCGCCATCGCTCCGGGCTGGTTGGGAACGGGCCGGGCGCCCAGGACCAGCCCGCTGGCTGCGACCACACAGGCCATCCCCACCAGCTGCACGGCGCTGAGCTGCTGGCCCAGCACCATGAGCCCGGCCAACGCGGCGACAGCGGGTTCGACGCTGAGCAGGATTCCGAACACGTGAGCGGCCAGCCGGCGCAGGGCGATCAGCTCCAGGGAGTACGGCAGGACCGATGACAGCACCGCTATGGCAGCGCCGCGCCAGAGCGCGTCGGGCGACCACAGCGCTGAACCGCTTCCGATCATCCCGACCGGAGCGACCAGGACCGCGGCGATGGTCATGGCGATCGCCAGACCGTCCAGCTGGGCGAAACGTGCCCCCGTGCGACCACTGAAGACGATGTATGCCGCCCACGAGGCGCCCGCGGCGAGCGCCAGCCCAAGCCCCGCAAGGTCGACGTCCGCCAACGGTGTTTCGGTGATCCCGGAGATCAGGACGACTCCGACCCCCGCACCAGCGACGGCGAGCAGGTCTCTGCGCCGGTGGGACAGGACCATGGCCAGGACCAGGGGACCGATGAACTCGACCGTGACCGCGACCCCGATGGGTATCCGCGCCAGCGAGCCGTAGAAGAAGAGGTTCATCATCGCCAGAACGGCGCCGAAGCCTGAGACCACCAGCCAGTCAGCGGAGGTTCGACCGCGGACTCGGGGCCGGGCGACCACCAGCAGTACGGCGGCAGCGATGGTGAGCCGTAGCGTCACCGAGCCGAACACGCCCACCACGGGGACCAGCGTGGCGGCCAGGGCTCCGCCGAACTGGACCGAGACCACGGCGGCCAGGACCAGTAGCGGCGCGGGGACCCGCTTGGAGCTGCTCACGCCGCACATCGTCACACGCCCTGAGGTCAGGGACGGCCCGAGGGTCATTGACCGGCAGTGAGGAGCTGGCTCAGCGACACAGACAGAAGGGATGCCCGGCGGGGTCCGCATAGACCCTGAACCCGCTGACCACGTCCGGCTCGGGCGCTGAGGTCGGTGCCAGGGGCGTGGCCCCCAGGGCGACTGCCCGGTCGTGAGCGCTGACGAAGTCGTCCACCGTGAGGTCGAGGTGCAGCTGCTGGGGTGGCCCGTCCGGCCAGTTCGGGGCCACGTAGCTGGTGGCTCGCTGGAAGGCCAGCGAGACCCCCGACCCATCGCCGCTCAGGCTCTGCCATCCGTCATCGCCGTCGTCGGCGATGTCCTGGCCCAGCAGGCCTGCGTAGAACTCCGCCAGGGAACGGGGGTCGGGGCAGTCAAGGACGACGGTGTCAAAGCGGCCGACCGGTTCGCGAGACGGCCGGGAGGTCATGCCGAGCAGCCCATCGGACCGGCATCGGACAGGGAGGTCACGGTCGAGCCGGCACGGGCGCCATCTCGGCTGTTGAGCCGCGACACCGTTCGCACGATCTGTTCGCCCACGGCACTGAGCCGGAACGAGGACTCACCCCGGTGGCTCTGAGCGCGTTTGGCCTCGGCGATCAGCTCGTGGCGCCTGGCATCGGCCAACAGGTCGCGGATGCGCAGATCCGTGAGGGCCATGGACATCTGGTAGTGCAACATGTGGTCTCCTCTGCTTCGCCCGGCCATCGACGGCTGATAACCGGTGAAATAAGAATGCCAGTTACTTCGGCTCCACGCAACCCCCTATCTTGCTACACTGGTTACGTGCAAGCTTCCAGCGACACAGTCCTGCTCGACGTCTGCGGCGATCCCGCAGACCTGATCGTGAGGTTCATCAACACCCTGGACGTCGACGCCGGCTCGGATGCCCTGGACACGGTCGACGGCTG